>JAZUHA010000131.1:0-2843 GCA_045641485.1 Acutalibacteraceae bacterium | reverse complement strand
TAAAACTTCAAAATTAGAAGCTTGTATTACTTCGTTTTTTGATGCTTGTTCTAAAATAGCAACAGTTTTCACAGGATAACATCTGTTTTTAGATACACCCGAAGAACCACACATCGGGACTCCATAAGCATAAAGAACACTATTTTCCATTCCTATAATACAACGGTCACCGTTGATAAGCTCTGCTGCCTGATGTTTTTCCCACAAAGCTGCCTGTGTTGACTTTCCTATTCCTTTTTTCCCTGCAAACAAAATAGCATTACCATCTTTAACTACAAAAGATGAATGAAGAATAAATTTATTATTGTCTGCCAGTATGTCATACAGGTCTATTGAATGAAAAAGCAGTCCGTCATCCAAGGGCTTATCATGAACTGTTAATAAATACTCTTTTTCTTTTTGTTTTTCAAGACAAGCGTACGTCATATCACCTTTGGTGGAGGGATGATGAGCGTATATTTTGCTGCTGCGGGTTAAAATATATGTAGAATTTCTTAAAATAACCTCGTCCATTTCTGGAAGAATATCTCTTTTAACTCTGAATATATAGTCTGGTTCTGCTTCTGAATTGTCATAAAATTCAAAGTAATTTTCGCAATTACGGATAGGTTCGGGACTTATAAATAAAAATATTATTCCAGCAATGTTGTATTTTTTATAAAACATAATATCCTTCTTTTTTTGTTACCGGTATAACCGGTTAAATTAATATTAATAACAATATGACTGTTTTTAAGATAAATGTTTGAATATTAATAACTTTTTTAATTAATATATGAGTTGTAAAAAAAAACAGACCGGATGGAACCGGTCTGAATTTCTTGTTTTTTCTATTCTTTCGGGGGTGGAGAAAGCAGAATTTTAAGGTTAAGGCTATAGCCATCATTGTTAAATTCTTCATATCTCTTGTCATAGTTACTGTTTATATAAGCACGAGTAGCTTTAAACAGTTTGGTATAACATTCTCCTATTGTGATGTATTTATGCGCCATAATTTCAAGAGAACCGCAATATGAGGCAAAATACTCTTTCTTTTCCTCTAAACTCATTGAGGAGGAACTGTCATTCGACTTGATGACAAGCTGATACGTATTAAGATAAAATATAGCTTCGATATTTAAAGCTGAGTTTCTGTCACAGCCTTTTACTAAAATAGCGTTAGGCAACACAGGTGTGAATGTGTCTTTGACGGATGCTTCTTTATCTTCAGGGCATTTGTATTCACTGAAGGAGAAGTTATCCATGTTGTCTTTTACGATAATAACCATTGCCTCAACAATTTCCGGTGTGAGCGGATATACAGAATTGAAAATGTATTTAAAGTCTGCGTCCTTTTTAATAATAACTTTTGTCATCGTCTTCCCTCTTTTCTTTGAATTTGTTTAAAAGTTATTTATATTCTCAGAAAATTCATTATGACCTTTTAATTTTAGCTGTTTTTAAACGTCGCTACAGCCTCCTTCTTTTATTACGAAACCCTTTGATAAATATTAGAATTTTCTGTTTTTTTTCTTAATTATAGCACCTTATTTTTAAATTAAAAGGGGTTTTGAACACGTTTTTCATTTTCGTGAAATGTGGCTAAATTTGTTGAAAATATTTCTAATGCGAATTTTAAAAAAGAGTAGACACTTCTAAAAAAGCGTGGTATACTGTCATGCGTGTCAAGCTCACAATTATATTATACGCATTATTTCTGCATATTATGTCAAAAATTAGCTGTAAATTGAAATTTTTCGACAATTTATTTTCTAAAGAAAAGAAGCGCTGTGTCTGATGGTTAAAAAAGACATTAGCGCTATTTTTTCATCTTGTTATTATTCTGTGTTCGCAGCCGGGTATTGAAAGATAGAATTTCTTGGGAACAATAATATTAACAGGAATGGAATATCCAATAACCTCGCCTTTATCATAAATGGGTATTTTAGATACTGTGAAGTAAATACGCTTGCCGTGCAATTTGCCTTCATAACCCTCTTTTAATTCCGTGCCAAATATTTCTCCAAAAGTAAAAGAACAATATTTAAGGTCAGGGTTTCTTTTGCACATTGCAAGAAAGGCATCAAAGCACTTTTGACAGCCTTCTTCGAGCCTTTCAATGGGTACACCTATTTCACCGAAACGGTGAAACAAGTTTTCTACTGAAAATAATACACCCTCAACTTCCTTATAGTCGTCGCCGGTAATAGTATATGCTGGTCTACAGGGAAGACCTTGTTCTCTTCTTTTGGGAAGGTTCTTTAATTCGATGTCACTTTTCCCATCTTTTAACTTATTTATCCATAAAAGGTTATAATAGTCATTTTTTTTACATCCGTTTTTATCGAAATGTATATTCTGGAGAAACCATCCGGGTCTTTGGTATGTAATGTTCAGGTTGAGGTCTACTGTCGTTTGCTCACCCTCAAGTGCAAATGTATCATGGTCTTCGCCTCGTCTGCTTGTATAAGCTTTTTCGTCAATAGACTTAGTTACTCCATCAACTGTTTCGTATATGTCTATACCGGAGTAGTCTTCAATGCTGCTTGTTTTGGTTCTTTTATAAGTTCCTTTAAACGCATTGGTTTCATAAAAAAACTTATCTATGAAATTTGCCGTTTCATCTTCACGCTTTATGCATTCTTTTGTATAGCCATCTATTTTGTGCATAAAAATTCACCTGTCCTTTCGTTTTTTAATATGAAAGAGACAGGTGTCCAAAATTTTCGGGTACTTTTATAAATTTTTTTTATTTTTTTTAATTAAAATTCTATCGTACTGAATTTTTCCGTTTATTATTCCTCTATTTTTATTATTTGTGTCCGTTCTCAGCCTTTCTACTTCTACAGAAGTATCCTGTGCCG
>JAZUHA010000130.1:0-8403 GCA_045641485.1 Acutalibacteraceae bacterium | reverse complement strand
GTATTTTGCGGTTGCGGAAAAAAAGATGATTATTCCAAAGAAATTGAGGCTTTGGAAAAAGCGGAAGAACAGATGGTTTCGGCTTATCAGGAAGGTCTCGGTGAAACAGTTGCAACTGATGATGCAACCGATTCCGATACCCTTCACGAATTGACCGAAGACGAAATCGAATGGGATATTGACAAGTACGGTACATTGACAATTAAAGGAAACGGTGTCCTTCCGGGTAATGTAAAACCGTGGGTAAACAGATTACAGGAAATCACAGCAATTGTTTTTGAAGAAGGCATTGAAGGATTTAACGGTAAAAGTTTCGGTGATGATTTGCCGAATCCTGCTTACAGTGCGGCTCCAGCTATCAAATCATTGGTGATTCCGTCTACAATTAAAGTAATTGATAACGGCTATTATTTCAGTAATACTCCCTGTAATTCGGATACTGACGGTTTTGAACTGCATGTTGCAGATTTATCTTCATATTGTAATGCAAAACTTTATTACAGATTGGCAAACAGAAACACTAAACTTTATGTTAATGATGAATTGATTAAGGATCTTGTTATTCCTTCCGATGTTGAAACTTTGGGTTCATGGCTGTTTTCGGATATACAATTTGATTCTATAACAATTTCAGAAGGCGTTAAAACAATATCGGCTGATGTTTTCCACGGTTGGGAAGAGAACTTGAATTTAAATAAACTTGTTTTACCGGACAGCGTTGAAGAAATCGGCAGTCAGGCGTTTTTCAGTTATAATCATATAGAAAATTTATATTTGGGTAATGGTATTAAAAAGATTGAGCCTAATAACTTTTTAATCGGCGCAATGGGAAAAAAAGTTAATAATATTTATATTTCAGATGTCGCTTCTTTGTGCAGTAACGAATTTTCCGGATATATTCCCGCAGATAACCTGTATATTGATAATAAACCTGTAACCGAGATTACAATTCCTGATTCTGTAGAAAAAATTGCAGCAAACAGATTTTTGTTTGATTCTTTGAAGAAAGTTCATCTTTCTGATAATTTAGGTACAATTGATGCCTCTGCTTTTACAAAAAATATTACCGATGTTTACTTTGACGGTACAAAGGAAGAATGGGAAAAAATTTCTATAGTCGGTGATAAGGGTAACAGTTTCATCAATTCGGCAACATTTCACTATCAAAAGTGATAAAATAGTAAAATGACAGAATAAAACCTCGGCAGTTTTTCAGTACTGTCGAGGTTTTATTGTCTTATAAGAGATTATTTTTGACCGAATAATTTTGAATAAATATTAAATATTTTTCATTGCTTCTGCAACAATTTTTTCCATTTCATCAAAATGTTCTTCAATTTCTTTAACAAGTTTAAACTGTGTTCTTGTTCTTACAAGATTGTGTTCCGGATAATTTGTTTTAAAATATGTATCACCGTTAAGATAGTCGCTTAAAAACCTCATTCCGCATTCAAGAGTTAAGAGTTTTGCGGAAAATGTAAGATATTTAATCTCATTTTCCGTTAAAGAAGAACCGGCGGCTTTAAGATAACCGTCTACATAGGCTTTGTAAAGTTCAAGGTCGATTTTGACTTTTTCAATATCTTTTTCATCTTCTGCGGCAGTTGTTGCACCGGAACGGATGCTGTCACCGAAATCGTAAAGAGAAAGTCCGGGCATAACCGTATCGAGGTCAACTATGCAAATACCTTTTTTTGTGTTTTTGTCAAATAAAATATTGTTGATTTTGGTGTCGTTATGAGTTACACGTACGGGAATTTTATTATTCTCTATTAAGTTAACAAGCACTTTGCAGTCATCAGCTCTGTCAAGAACAAACCGTATTTCATCGGAAACCTCGTCTTTCCTGCCGGAAATATTTTCGCTTACCGCTGTTTTGAAATCATTAAAACGGGAAGCGGTATTGTGAAAATTCGGAATTGTGTCAAATAATGTATCAATCGGATAATCCGCAAGCATTTTTTGGAAAGTACCGAAAGAATAGGCAGCATCACGAAATTCAGACGGATTGTTGATTTCATTTAATGAGTAAGTATCATCGATAAAATTGTAAATTCTCCAAGTACCGCCGTCTTCGGAGGTGTAGTAGTTTTTGCCGTCTTTTGTTTTAAAAACGGTAAGTGTTTCTCTTTGGGTATCTCCGCCGTTTGTTTTGATTTTTTCTTTTAAAAATTCGGTAACACCGATAACATTCTGCATAAGTTCATCGGGATTTTTAAACACGTTTGTATTGATTTTCTGCAAGAGATATTTTGTGCATTTATTATTAACATCAACAAATTCAATTACAAAAGTATCGTTTATATGACCGGCATCAATCGGAGAAAAACCGTTGTAAGAACCAAAGTCGGGAAAAGCGCTCAATATTTTTTTTATATATTCTTCTGTGTAACTCATAATTATAATCCTTTCGGCATAATAAATTCTTTAAAACAATCAGGGTTATGGAATCCCGGAGGGAGTGTCGTCACGGGGAACATTGATAAATAATGCGGAACATCACACTCATCGCCGCATTTGTAAAAATTTGCTTTTATTTTATTAAAAGTAATTTGTGAAACAGGTATGTTGTAAAGAACAGAAACGAATTCTTTTGTTAATTTGATTTTGACAGACCAAAAAACACCGCAAGAGTCTTTCTCTTTTTTAACCGAAACTTCGGGAATTTCGTTTGTCAATTCTTTTACGAATACCCTGTCAGATTTTGATTTGCCGTATTCACAAAGGAAAAAGCCTTTTGAATTTGTTTCGATATTTATATATTCTTTTCTGCCTTCAACAGGTGAGACAAAGAATTCAAGGCAACTGTCACACCATGTTTTGTCATCTCTCACGTTGTGTACGGCTTTCGGGTTTTCTTCGTAACATTTAAGTTCGCAGAAAAGCGCGCTTTCAAGTACATAAATTTTTGCAAAAGTATCCGGTCTGTAAGGTTTGTCGGATTCCCAATTAAAGCAGTTTAACTTATTAAATTTCAATAAGTCTGATTCGTTTTGAGAATTAACTATCGGCAAAATATATTTATCACTGTTATCCAAAAAATTCACCTTGGTATCAGTTTTTAAAAACATTATAATTTATTATTTTTAATTAGTCAATAAGTATTTACATTCATAAAAATTTAATGTAAAATATATTTCGTAGCAGTATGTCTTTCCGGATGTACAATTTGAAACATTGGAGGTTTGATTTATTATGGAACCTAAATTTAAAAGACTTCTGTTGAAATTAAGCGGTGAAGTCCTTGCCGGTGAACAGAAGCACGGATTTGATTTTAATGTTGTAAACGATGTTTGCAGTGCCGTAAAAAAGGTTGTTGACAGCGGAGTGCAGGTGGGAATTGTTGTCGGCGGCGGCAATTTCTGGCGCGGCAGGTCAAGCGGAAGTATGGATCGTTCCCGTGCCGACAATATCGGTATGCTTGCAACCGTTATGAATTCACTTGCTTTGCAGGAGGGGTTTATTCAACTCGGAATAGATGCAAGAGTTATGTCATCAATTCAGATGACAGGCGTTGCAGAACCGTTTGTTCGTGATAATGCCGTTCGTCATCTTGAAAAAGGCAGAGTTGTAATTTTTGCGGGCGGAACGGGTAATCCTTTCTTCTCCACAGATTCCGGTGCGGCTCTCAGAGCGGCGCAGATAGGTGCCGATGTTCTTCTTAAAGCCACAAATGTTGACGGTGTTTACGATAAAGACCCCAATAAGTTCAGCGATGCAGTTAAATATGATGAAATCACTCATAATGAGCTTCTTGAAAAACATCTTGCCGTTATGGATACGGCGGCTGCCGCAATCTGTCAGGAGCAGAATATACCGATACTTGTATTTAACCTTAATAATACTGAAAACATCTATAAAGCGGTTTGCGGTGTAAACACCGGCACAATCGTAAGATAATATAACGGAGGAATTATTTATGAAAACTGTTTATGCTAAAACAAGAGAAAGAATGGAAAAAACAATAACATCTTTAAAACTTGAATATAATTCAATAAGGGCAGGCAGAGCGAACGCCGCCGTTCTTGACAGAATTCAGGTTGATTACTACGGTGTTCCCACTCCGATAAATCAGATGGCGGCAATATCCGTTCCCGAAGCAAGAGTTCTTGCAATTCAACCCTGGGATATTTCCGCAATTTCTTTAATAGAAAAAGCTATCCTTGCTTCCGATCTCGGTATAAATCCTTCTAACGACGGCAGAGTTATCCGTCTTGTTTTCCCTCAACTTACGGAGGAAAGAAGAAAACAACTTTCAAAAGATGTTTCTAAAATTGCAGAGGAAGCAAAAGTTGCCATACGTCAGATAAGAAGAGATTCCATAGAAAAAATTAAAACCATGAAGAAAAACAGTGAGATTACCGAAGACGACCAGAAAGACGGTGAAATCGAACTTCAGAAAATCACCGATGAATTTATTAAGAAAATTGATGAAATCGCTGCCGCTAAAACTGCGGAAATTATGGAAATCTGATTATGAGTAAAGAAATTCCGAAATTTGATGTTTTACCGAAACATATCGGCTTTATTATGGACGGCAACGGCAGATGGGCACAGCAAAGAGGTCTTGAAAGAAGCGAAGGTCATAAAGCAGGCGCCAAAGTTTTTAAAAAAATCGGTGAATACTGCGCCGATGTCGGTATTGAATATATGACCTTTTACGCTTTTTCGACCGAGAACTGGAACAGACCGAAAAAAGAAGTTCTGGCTCTTATGAATCTCTTTAAAGAGTATTTGCGTGACGGTGATGCAAGACTCGGTGAAAACAAAGTAAGACAAATGAAACTTCGTTTTATCGGTGAAAGAGATAATTTGCCGAAAGACCTTTTAAAACTTATTGAAAAAGCCGAGCGTGAAACAGCAGGTTATAATAAAGTTACCGTAAATATTGCACTGAATTACGGCGGCAGAAGAGAAATTACAAATGCCGTCAAAAAGATAGCCGAAAAAGTCAAAAACGGTGAAATATCAACATCCGATATAACGGAAGATTTGATTTCTCAAAATATTTATACGGCAGGTCAGCCCGACCCTGACATTATTGTCCGTCCGAGCGGTGAATACAGGCTTTCCAATTTTATGCCGTGGCAGGCGTGTTATTCGGAGTTTTGGTATTCCGACATTTTATGGCCGGATTTTTCGGAAGAAAATGTTAATGAACTTCTTTCCGATTACCAAAACCGTCACCGCCGTTTCGGAGGAATATAAATGAAACAAAGAGTAATAACGGGCGTTCTTGCCGCAATAGTTTTTATAGGTGCTTTATGTTTAATGAACACCTTGGTTTTTCCTGTATTTATTGCCGTACTTTCCTGTATGGCGGTTTTTGAAGTATTAAAAGCGGTCGGGCTTAAAAACAAAATGATATATGCCGTTTCGCTTGTATTTTCTGCCGCAGTGCCGTTTCTTGCACATTTTAATTTTAAAATTCCCGTTGCGGCTTTCGGTGGCATATATGTAGTTTTAATCTTGATTTTAATGCTTTTAAAATTTGAAGAAACAAAATTTGAAGAAGCAATAACCGCTGTTTTTGCTTCCGTCGCTGTTCCGTATTCATTTTCTTTAATGATTATTTTCCGTGATATTGATATTCATTTTGAGGGATATACTCATACCGACGGAGTTTACCTTATTTTATTTGCATATTTTGCGGCTTGGATGACAGATATTTTTGCTTATTTCATCGGCAGTAAATTCGGTAAACATAAACTTTGTCCTAAAATCAGCCCGAAAAAATCCGTAGAGGGTGCAATAGGCGGAATTTTGGGTGAAATACTTTTAAATGTGCTTCTTCTGTTTGTATTTAATAAATATTTCTTTGAAGGAAAGTCGGTACTTTCATACGGTATTGTCATTGTATTGAGCATTGTACTTTCTGTAATCAGTATGTTCGGCGACCTTGCCGCATCTACAATCAAAAGAAACTTCGGCATAAAGGACTTCGGAAAAATTCTTCCCGGTCACGGCGGTATAATGGACAGATTTGACAGTGTTCTTTTTGTTATGCCCGTGCTTTATTCCGCGGTTTACATAATCAATATGTATTAAGGCTATAATATTTATGAAAAGTATAAATTTATTAGGCTCAACGGGGTCTATAGGTACACAGTCACTCGATGTTGCAAGGAAGAGAGGATACAAAGTCGAATCTCTTGCCGCTTATAAAAATGTTGATGTAATCGAAAAACAGATACGGGAGTTTAAGCCTTCTTTTGCCGCACTTGTAGATGAAGATGCCGCAAAAGAACTTAAACTTCGTGTAAAAGATACCGATACTAAAGTGTTAAGCGGATACGAAGGCGTGTCGTTTTGTGCCGCAGAAGCAAAGGGCGATACTGTGCTTAATGCCGTTGTAGGTATGTCCGGTTTAAAGCCGACTCTTGATGCAATAAACGCAAAAAAGACTATTGCACTTGCGAATAAAGAAACTCTTGTGGCAGGCGGTATGCTTGTAAAAAAAGCCGCCAAAGAAAACGGCGTTTCAATTCTTCCCGTAGACAGCGAACATTCCGCTATTTTTCAATGTCTTCTTGCTTCGCCTGCAAACAGAGCGTTAAAACGTCTTATTCTTACCGCTTCCGGCGGACCGTTTTTCGGCAAAACAAAAGAAGAAATGAAAAACGTAACACTTGCCGATGCACTTAAGCATCCGAGTTGGTCGATGGGCGCAAAAATAACCATTGACAGTGCTACAATGTTTAACAAAGGTCTTGAACTTATAGAGGCTGTTCATCTTTTTGATGTAACTCCCGATATGGTGGATATTGTTGTTCACCGTGAAAGTATAGTCCATTCTCTTATAGAATTTTCCGATAACTCCGTACTTGCACAACTCGGACATCCGGATATGCGGCTTCCCATTCAGTTTGCTTTGACTTTTCCGGAGCGTTTCCCGTCACCTGAAAAACAGCTTGATTTGTGGGAAGTAGGCAATCTGTCGTTTTATAAACCGGATTACGAAAGTTTTCCGTGCATAAATATTTGCAGAGATGCAATAAACGAAGGCGGTCTTATGCCTTGTGCCGTGAACTGCGCAAATGAAGAAGCAAATCTTCTGTTCAGACAGGGTAAAATATCTTTTTGCGATATTCCCCGGTTAATTAAAACCGCTTCTTCGTACCTTAAAAATAAGCAGGATTTTACTTTACAGGATGTTTTTTGTACAGATAAACTTATGAGAGAGAAAGTTCGTGATTTAATTTGACATTATTTATTACATTGAATATCGGTGCAAAAATTGCTTCCGTGTGGAGTTCCGTGTGGCCGTATCTTTTGGCAATTTTCCTTTTCGGTATGATAATCGGCATTCACGAATTCGGTCATTTCTTTTTTGCAAAACTTTTCAAAGTTAAAGTTAATGAGTTTGCTCTCGGTATGGGACCTACAATATTAAAGAAAAAGAAAGGCGATACAACATACGCTTTAAGACTTTTTCCCATTGGCGGCTTTGTAAGTATGGAGGGCGAAGATGAAAACAGCGAAGATCAAAACTCCATAAATAATAAACCGGCATGGCAAAGATTTATTATAGTTGCGGCAGGCGCCGTATTAAATCTTTTGTTGGGTGTTCTCGTTGTCGGCATTTGCCTTGCGGGTGAAGGAATTGTCGGCTCAAGAACTATCCGTAATTTTACGGGCGATGCCGTAAGCTGTAATTACGGACTGAAAGAAAAAGATGAAATAATCAAAATTAACGGAACTCATGTTTATTCATTTCAGGGTATTTCTTTTAATCTTATGAGAGATACCG
Organism: Acutalibacteraceae bacterium; assembly: GCA_045641485.1. Lineage (GTDB taxonomy): Bacteria > Bacillota > Clostridia > Oscillospirales > Acutalibacteraceae > DTU089. Next base: position 653 of record JAZUHA010000130.1, on the reverse strand, counting down.
ATAACAAAGTTGATTTTACCGTAATAAGAGACGGCAAAAAAATTCAGTTAAACGATGTTGAACTTGCTCAATTTGAGTTTGAGGGTAAAAAATATGTTCAGCAGGACTTTATTATTCAAGGCTATAATCCTACTTTTTTAAATGTATGTAAAAATGCTTTTTTGGATTCTGCATCCATTGTTCAGATGGTTCGGTTGAGCCTTGTTGATTTATGTACGGGTCACTACGGTATAAAAGATATGTCCGGTCCTATCGGTACGGTTACCGCCATTGCCGATACTACCTCACAAGCAGAAGATTTCGGTACAAAACTCTTAACTGCACTTACACTTCTTTCATATCTTACGATAAATGTCGGTGTGTTTAATCTTCTTCCCGTTCCCGCGCTTGACGGCGGCAGGTTGTTTTTTATTGTTATTGAAATGATAAGGCGTAAGCCGATAGATCCGAAAAAAGAAGGAAAAATCCATATTATCGGATTAGTACTTCTTTTGGCGCTTATGGCGGTAATTTCCGTAAGTGATATTATTAAATTGTTTTAGCGGTGAATTATATGAGAAATTCAAGACAGGTTAAAATCGGAAATAAAGTTATCGGCGGAGGTGCGCCGATACTTGTTCAGTCAATGCTTAATGTACTCTCATCAGATATTG
>JAZUHA010000129.1:0-4927 GCA_045641485.1 Acutalibacteraceae bacterium | reverse complement strand
AACTTTTTTGTTCATTCATACTGCGGTGACTTCCGCCAGGACGGTACATGGAGTTATACTGAAAATGTCAGTAATGACCAGGCATGGTATATGACTAACGGTTCAAATGTTATTCAGCAATATTCAACCTACGGTCAGGTTATTGAAAAAAACAAAGACGGCGATGTAGGTGTTATTACAGATCCGAATCTTGAAGAAGTAAAACTCGGTAACGGATATATATTTTACAACAAAATTCACAGGACTTGGCGTCAGAGAAACGGTATAGGTTCTCATGAAACTGCCCATATCCGTGCGCTTGTAGGTTGCGAATTTGTTGATGTTAATAAAAGCGAACTTCGTGAAACAATCACAGATTCAGCCAAGTATTTAGACTCGTCACTCTGGAGCGATTCCGATGCTTATAATACATTTGTTACCGCTTATAACAGTGCATACGCTGCGCTCGGTAAAATAAATGCCACCGTAGCGGAATGTACGGAAGCAAATGATGATTTGGTGGCGGCGGCTTCTGTTTTCGGCGGTGTGTATGAGGGTTTTGAAATATCAAAATTCTATGTGCCGGAAATGATTTATCTTACTCCATCAACCGATAAAGCAACAACATTCCAATATTATGTTGACTGCACTAAAGAAGGCACGCTCAGATCAGGCTCTCAAACAAGCGGAATATTCTACTTTGAAGGACCTGAGGGCGGTACGGTAAAAAGCGTTACCTGTAACGGTGCAACTGTTACAATGGGTGCCACAACTTCAGGCACTAATAAACTTGAAACAACAATAACTGCCGGAACTCTTGACGGAAACGGTCTTGATGCGGGCGGATATACAACGCTTACCTGGACTGTAACATATACCGTTCCTATAGACGGAGATACAAATAAACTTGCAACCTGCCGTGCAACATCATATACGGTTTGCTATGCGCCGTGTGTGTCTACTGTTTTGGGTGTAACCAATGCATACAGTAATTCTAGTTCAAGTTACAGATATGCAAGTGTTGCAACGGGAATATACGGCTTTCACGAGGTAGTTTCTAATCAAGCTGCTACTACAATCAGCGTTGGTAACAGAACATGGACTAATAAAATAGGCACGGATATTGACTGTCAGGGCAGTTACCGTTATAACCCGATTGTTTATCATAATGATTATCTTACAAATAACGATTTCACAGCCGCCGGTAAATATCCTGTTCCGTATTGGATGGTGGTTCATGATTCGGACGGTAGTGCTTCAAACTCACCCAACGGAAGTACAAAAACCAATCATCCGCATAATATTATAAACGAGGGTGTAGGAAGCGGAGCCTCATGCTGGTACACAAGAGCTGACTACGCAGAAAATGAAATTGTGTACATTGGCGGCAGAGGAAAGATATATATAGATACAAACCGTGTATCAAAAATAGGAGATATACCGAATTTCGGCTTGTTTTCAGATATTTTGGGACTTAACAGTACAGGCGACCTGAAAGACACAAGCGTATACAGGGCTTCGTATTATATAGGACCGACAAGTACAGTTTATTCAAGCACTGCAAGTAATAACATTGCGGAAGTTAATTATGCCACAGCATCATCGAGTTTTGATACAGGATCAAGAATGAGAAAAATGCCGTTTGATAACAGCACAAATGAAACTACATTTTTAAACAAAGCTGTCAGTGGCGGTACAACAGTTGTAAGTTACGGCACTTATTCTGTAAGCAGATATAAATCAGGTAGTATAGGTTATGCTCGTGCATTTGCAACAGTCGACTTTGTCGGTACCGACAAATCCTCTCTCCGTTCAGCTTACCTTGAAGCGGTAAGTTCCGGCAGACAAAAAGCTTGGTATAAAGATGATACTTGGACAGTATATGAAAACGCCTTAAAAGATGTCGGCGAAAGACTCGGTAAGGTAACGGCTACAGATACTTCCACAGACGACCTTACAAAAGCAATTGCCGGTCTCAGATTTAAAACCTCCTCAATTAAAGCAACATATACTTCCGTAAGCGGAAAGACACTCAATACGGAAGTAAACAAAAATATTAACAGCGGTTCAAATACTACCGTTAATTGCCCGCAAATTCCCGGTTACGAAGAACCGAATCTTTTTGATATAGATGAATTCATTTCATATTCCGCAAACATTAACGGCGGAAACGGAACAGCCTCCGTAAATGATAAAAAAGAACTTGTATTTGTTGCCGACAGCGGAACGGATAACTATACTTGCGGATTTAATTATTTAACACCCGATAACTCTAATTTTAATCATTATTCTGTTCCCGTAGTTCCCGGCAAAACATATAAATTAACATATACCGCCGAAGGACCGTCTGCACAGGCATTCATTTTCGCTCAAAGAAACGACTGTACAAATGACGATACATGTAAGGGTGATTATAATACCGGAAGCAGAACAATAGAATATACGGTTCCTGCCGATATTCATTATGTTCAGTTCCGTTTCGGTAACAAAACAGACGGCGGAACAACAACATTTAAAAACATCAGATTTTTCCCTGCAGAATACAGTTCAAGTTATGAGTACAGTGCGGTTATTGCTCCCGAATCGAAAACCACGTTTATTTACACTCCCAAAACATATACAATTCAATATCAAAATGCTCCGGCTGATAACGGTGTAACGCCGACTGCAACCTTGCCGACGGAAACAACGTATTATAACATAGAAGAGGCAAGTAATATCGCTCTTGCAGCAGCTCCGTCTGCTCCTGCGGGTTACGGATTTGAGGGCTGGCATCTTTCCGTTGACGACGGTGAACTTAAAAATACCGCAACCGATAATCAGACCGAAATAGTAAAAGGTTCTTACGGTAATATTACGGTAACGCCTATATGGAAAGAGAATACTTATACTGTTGCCTTTAATGCAAATACCGGCTCCGGCGTAATGGATAGTATTACAGATGTAGGCTATACCCAGCAGATAACACTTCCCGCAAACGCATTTACAAAAACCGGATATACATTTGCCGGTTGGGCAACTTCGGCAGGCGGTGATGTTGCTTATGAAAACGGTGCTTCCGTAAGCGGGCTTTCTGCAACAAACGGTGCTACCGTTACGCTTTATGCAAAGTGGAATCGCAATATAAACACCGTTGTAATAAACCCCGGTACGGATGGAAAATATACAGGAAATAAAGCGTTTGTAACACCGTCGGGTAATGCGAACAAAACGACCGGTAATTTAACATACTCGTTCACACAGGGTTCAAACGGCGGTATTGACATTTCCGGTGAGTACAAAGTTTCTTCGGGAGATGAAATTACAACAGGTATTCCGGTCTATGTGTATTTGGAAGAAGGTAAAACCTACAAAGCAACATGGACATCAAACAATGCAATAACCGAGTTCTTTATCTGCAAAACTCCTGATGCAAATTCCTCTTTGCCGACGTCGATTTCATTTAACAATGATTCCTATTTCGGTTTGGATACAAGTGGAAAAGATACACTGAAAACTACGAACATTACGCTTGATAACAACTGGTATAAATGGGATGGCGGTGTACAAACAGGCAGACCGACACCTACAGGGTGGTATCATCTCAGACTTGACCAGAACGGTACAAACGGTTCAAGCGGTTCGTATAAGGTAACTGATTTCAAAATTGTTGATGTCAGTACAGGTGTGCAAACAAAAATAAAGGCACTTTACGATTCTCAACTTAATATAGCCGATGCAGAAATAACAGGATATACTTTTAACAGTTGGACGGTAACCGGAGAGGGTTCTTCACTTAACGCCAAAGTTTTAACAGTAGGTTCTGCCGCAGAAACAACTCTTACCGCAAATGCAGCCGTAAATACAATCACACTTAAATATAACGGTAACGGCAACACCGGCGGAACAGTACCCGCAGACAGCACATTCGATTACGGCTCAAGTGTAAAAACAGCAGCCGCTTTGACCAAAGCCTTTAAGGTAACATATAACTATAACGGAGCAACCGGCGGAAACACTCCTTCCGATGCAACTGCAACATATACCTGGGGCGGTTGGAAGAGCAGTGCAGATGATACAAAGACATATACCGCTTCCACTGCATACACAGACAGTTTCGGTGCAACAAGCGGTACAGTAACACTTACGGCTCAGTGGACTGCAGATTCCGTAACATTACCCTCACCCACAAAGACCGGTTATACATTTGACGGCTGGTACGATGCCGCAACGGGCGGTACAAAAGTCGGCAACGCCGGTGCAACATATACACCTACAGCGGAAAAAACACTTTATGCACATTGGAATGTAAAAAGTTATACCCTTACATTGTCACAGGGCACAGGTACAACTCTTACCGCAACCGTTGACGGTCAGAATGTTGCAAGCGGCAGTTCTGTAGAATACGGCAAAACCGTAACAATTACGGCTTTCGCTAATACAGGTTATATCAGTTTAACGGTATTGAAGAACGGTGTGGCGTTTACAGATAATTCCTTCACAATGCCTGAAGAAGACGTAACCATTGAAACAAGCGCAATTTTAAATTCTTTTGACTTAAAGTTTTATGCAAACGGAAGCCAATTCGGTGAAACAACAAAAGTTAATTGCAATGCCGAAATAACTGCCCCCGAAACAAATCCGACAAAAGACGGATATACATTCATAGGCTGGAAAGAGGGAACAACCGATTCGACAACTCCGACAGATGCTCTTTCATCACTCGGAACCATGACTTCCGAAAAGAACTTTGCCGCAGTATGGGCTCTTAACATTGCACAAGAAACAGCCGCAAACGAAGCGGTGGTAAGCGACCTCGGTGCGGATCTCGTTAAGATATTCACCGAGAATAAAGCCGGAACGAGCGGTATAAAACTTGTTGCAATCGGCAGCGCAGTATCAAAGGATACTAAACTTAAGTATCAGGCTTATAGTGATGCAAGTCGTCTTACAGCTTATGTAAATACGA
>JAZUHA010000128.1:0-2422 GCA_045641485.1 Acutalibacteraceae bacterium | reverse complement strand
CCCGATACATACGAAATAGGTATGTCTCACCTCGGAATGAAAATTCTTTACAGTCTTATTAACAGCCGTGAAAATTTCTGGTGCGAAAGAGTTTTTGCACCTGATACCGATATGGAAAAAATAATGCGTGAAAGAAACATTCCGCTTTTCGGTCTTGAAAGCCGTGATTCTTTAAAAGATTTTGATGTCATAGGCTTTACTTTGCAATATGAACTTTCGTATACAAATGTTTTAAATATGCTTGACCTTGCGGGAATTAAAATAAGAAAAGAGGAAAGAGCGGATACTTTAGATGAGCCTCTTATTATTGCGGGCGGTCCCTGTGTTACAAATCCGGAGCCACTCACTGATTTTGTTGATGTTTTTCAAATAGGTGAAGGCGAAGAAATGATGCTTGAATTTCTTAATTTGCTTAATGAATATAAAAAGAAAAAATCAACAAAAACAGAATTTCTTATTGCCGCTTCAAAAATCAGGGGTATTTACGTACCGTCACTTTATGATGTAACATATAATGACGACGGCACAATAAAAAAATACATTCCTCTTAACGGTGCACCCGAACAAGTTAAGAAAAGAGTTGTTTCAAATCTTGATACGATGTTTTATCCGGACAAGTTTGTTGTGCCGTTTGTTGAAATAGTCCACGACAGAGTTGTAACGGAAATTTTCAGAGGTTGTACAAGAGGTTGCCGTTTTTGTCAGGCAGGGTTTTGGTACAGACCGATAAGAGAAAAATCAATCAAAACAATATCGGAACAAGGAAAAAAACTTGCTTGTTCAAGCGGTTATGATGAACTGTCTTTATGTTCTCTTTCAAGCAGTGATTACACAAAAATCACCGAACTTATAGAGGAACTTTTAGGTTGGACCGTTCCTCAAAAAATCAATGTTGCTTTGCCGTCTTTGAGAATTGATAATTTTTCCGATGAACTTAAAGAAAAACTTGCGCTCGTTCGTCGTTCGGGTCTAACTTTTGCCGCAGAAGCCGGTACCCAAAGACTTCGTGATGTAATAAATAAAAACATTTCCGAAAAAGAAATACTTGATACCTGCCTTAAAGCATTTGAGGGTGGCTGGACTGCCGTTAAACTCTATTTTATGATAGGTTTACCCACGGAAACAGACGAAGATGTTGAAGGAATAAACAAACTTTCTCAAAAGGTTGTTGACGAATTTTACGGTAATCCGAATAAACCGAAAGGTAAAGGAGTTTCCGTCAGTGACGGTGTTTCCTCGTTTGTTCCGAAACCGTTTACCCCGTTTCAGTGGGAAGCACAGGACACAAGAGAAGAATTAAAAAGAAAACAAAAGATACTATTAGATACCTGTACAACGAAAAAAATCACTTTCCGTTTCCATAATACCGATATGACTTTCCTCGAAGCCGTACTTGCAAGGGGTGACAGAAAAGTAGGTAAAGTAATAGAAAGTGCATGGAAAAACGGCTGTAAATTTGACGGCTGGGACGATAAATTTAATATTGATACCTGGCTTGAATCTTTTAAAGAGTGCAAAATATCGCCCGAATTTTATGCCAACAGAGCAAGGGAATATACGGAAATTCTGCCGTGGGATATTATTGACAGCGGTGTCAGAAAAGAATATCTTATATGCGAAAGTAAAAAATCAAAAAATGCAGAGATTACCGATCAGTGCAGAATTAAATGTTCGGGTTGCGGCTCTAATATATTAAACGGAGGAAAGTGCGATGCGCTCAATAAGGATATGGTTTTCTAAAACGGGAACCGCCAAATACATTTCACATCTTGATTTAACAAGATGTCTTATTCGTGCTTTCAGAAGAACAGATATACCGCTTTGGTACACCGAGGGGTACAATCCGCACCCTCACCTTGTTTTCGGTTTGTCGCTTCCTTTGGGGGCAGAGGGGCTTTGCGAATCACTTGACATAAGATTAGATGATGAAAATTACACAAATGAAAAAGTTTTATTTGAATTAAAAAGAACCGGCGTGCCGGGTATAGATTTTATATCCGTCACAAAACCCGTTAACAAACCGCTTGCAATTACATTCGGACTGTATGATATGGTAATACCGACTGATAATAACAGCGAAGAAATCAAAAATATCATAAACACAAAATTAAGCGGCGGTTCAGTAAATATTGAAAAGAAGACAAAAAAGAAAGAGATTAAAACAATAAATGTTTGCGATTATATTACAGATACAGAATTTAAAACAGCCGACGGTTCTCTGATATTTTCTTTTAAACTGCCTGCCGGGAACGATTTTACGGTTAACCCGATTTCGTTTTGCAATTCTTTATTTGAAAATACATACATTGATTCACATTCTTGTTTAATAAGGCGCAAAAAACTACTGCTTAAAGACGGCTCGGATTTTAAATAATTATAAGTATTAAAAGAAAATATCAGAGAACCGTCGGCTGTTTTAAAT
>JAZUHA010000127.1:0-2810 GCA_045641485.1 Acutalibacteraceae bacterium | reverse complement strand
CTTTCGATGGGACCTGCTACAAGCTGCGGAAAAAAAGAAACAAACAGTGCATATTTCGCAAAGTTTTTTTGTACCTTAATATCTCCTCTGTAAACATCAATCGAATATCCTAAAGCTTGAAAAATGTAGAATGAGATACCCACAGGCAAAACAAGAGAATACGGAATAGGTGAATAATTTACATTGAAATGGTCTAATGCAGCATACAGTCCGCTTGTAAAGAAATTGAAATATTTAAATACAAACAGGATGCCGAGATTTATTATCAAGCTTAATGCAAGAAATGTCTTTTTTTTCTTTTTTTCTTCACTTTTATCTATCAGAATCGAGGCAATATACGTAACAAATGTTGAAGTTAAAAGTAATAAAGCATACGCCGCATTCCACCCCATATAGAAAATATAGCTGGCAATAAGTAACATAACCCAGCGATACTTATGAGGTAAAACAAAATATAAAATTGTTACGATTGGAAAGAAAATTAAAAATGTGAGTGAATTAAAAAGCATAGTGACCTCATTGCTTTTTTAAATATAATTTGTGGATAAGATTATAGGTTCTTGGTGAAAGCATCGCCCAAACAGCTTTGATTTTTGTACTTTTATTGCATCCGGGAATTTTTAATAATTCAGGGATGAATTTTCTGAGTTCTTTTAGCGCTTTTTTTCGGGCGGGTTTTACAATATCATCCTTTGCAAAGCAAGTTGCGGTTTGAATGAGTTTAACAGCGTATAACTGAGAAGAAATACCGCTCAGTTTATCATTGACTTTCAGATCATTATAAATGATTCTTGCCACCTTAATAGGATCAAGTAGTTTATGAATGTTTGTTTTGCCTTTAGAGGCAGAGTTTTCTCTGACGAAATAATTATATGGGCAAAAATCTTCATAAACTGACGCTTCTGTCTGTGAAAACAAGCAATAATTCATGAGCAGATCCTCATTATTTTTTATGGAAAAATCCATAAAGCTCGTTACGCCTTCGGCGTGTAACAAACTGTGGAACAAGCTTTTGTGGAAGAGTTTGTTACACAGGCCGGGTTCAATATATGAGCCCTCCAAAAGGTCATAAAGTCCTTTTATCTTATTTTGACGGATAAGACGACCTGTGTTGTAAAAGAACTTTATTTCATTATCGGATTTGATAAGTTTATAGCCACAGTGTGATATGTCGGCATTATATTTAATTGCATTGTTATACAACCGCTCAAACATATCAGGCTCGATTGTATCATCACTGTCAATGAAACCAATGTATTCTCCGGCTGCCGATTTAATTCCGGTTAAACGGGCAATTGTCACGCCTTCATTTTGTTTATGAATAACTTTTACTCTGTTATCTCTGACAGCATATTCATCAAGTATTTGTGAGGAATTATCTTTTGACCCGTCATCAACACAAACGACTTCAATATCATTGATAGTTTGAACGAGAATACTGTCTAATGTACCTGAAACATATTTTTCTGCATTATATACGGGTACAATAATACTGATTAAAGGACTCATATTTTTCTCCTGTGATATTATACTCCGATTCCGAGAATTGAGCTCTGATAAAGTCCATCCCACTGAACTAAATACTGATACGCAAAGAATCCGGTATATCCGACTATTAACAATATTCTCATCAGTTTTTCATTTTCTCTGTATGCATGTTTTATAAGCCAGGGAAGTAAAATCAAGTTATAAATCTCTGTGTATATCGGCAAACGGCCAACATAAATACCGCTTGTGAAAGAGCTTGCCAAATAGACTGCTGCTGTTATAAACGATGCATTGACACACATGCTTATGAATGGTGGTATTTCATTGACTTTGAAATATTGCCACTTTAGCAGGCTTAGTATTGATGGGACCATTGCAACGAGGACTCTTATCATATTTGTTCCGGAATCTGCTGCTGCATTTTCAAGGTCGCGGGTATATGATGTGTTTTCTACGGCACCTGACATAACATCCTCAAGTAATCCGGTAAAAATCAAGCCCAAAATAATAAGTGTTGCTGCAAAAACACGCATATTAAAAGGTTTACCGGGCAGGCAGAACATAATAGGCAGCATTATGATAGCTGATTCGTGGATTCCGCCTAAAAGCCATAAATCCGTGCTCATTCCGAATCTTTTAAGTATCGGGTTTGCTCCCATAACAATCAAAACAAGCGGAAGATAATAATACCACTTTTTATCAACCAGCCATTGAGTAAACATAAACAGAATGCAAACCGCGGTGAATTGTCTTATGCCGTTACACATCCAGTTGCCAAGCAAGGATGAGCAAAGAAATATGAACATTGATAGTCCAAGGTCGGGAGAATACCTGCGAATAACATGCTCAACTGCGAAGGCTTGAAAACAAGCCAATCCTGCCAAAAGTAACTGTGGATGGTCGTTGATGATTATTTTTATGAGAGTCATTATGCCCCAGAAAAGACGGCAATCATCATGAGATCTTACGGATCTTGCAAAATCATAAAAGAATATAGGCATACTTTTAAAATATCCTAAATATGATCCGGTATCACCGAATTCTGTTCTGCAGGCAATAAAGATTAAAGGAACAGAAAAAATCAATACACAGAATCCACGGGAAACATATTGATCTTCGACTCCGTCCGGTGCCTTTATTTTTTTAGACATTCCGGGCTGAAAAAGATAACCGATGAACAGTATCCAACAGTACATTATTATCCAAACTATTTGTCATCGGCTCCTTCCGTTTTTAGTTTTAAGTGTTAAGAGTTAAGTTTTAAGAATAGATTTTCTGCTTCTTTTACTGTCTTTTCTGTTGCAAAAAATGAAGCTCTTTCT
>JAZUHA010000126.1:0-2615 GCA_045641485.1 Acutalibacteraceae bacterium | reverse complement strand
TGGCTACGATCCGACTTCATCGTGGGATACGGGTCTTTTAAAGGAAATGGGTACCGCTCTCGGCGAAGAGTGCCTTAAAGAAAGAGTTTCCGTTCTTTTGGGACCCGGGATAAATATGAAGCGTTCTCCTTTATGCGGCAGGAATTTTGAGTATTTTTCAGAAGACCCGTTCCTCGCAGGTAATATGGGTGCCGCATTTATTGACGGTGTTCAAAGTAAAGGTGTAGGCACTTCTTTAAAGCATTTTGCGGCAAACAGCCAGGAATGCAGAAGAATGTCCGTAAGTGCCGTAGCCGATGAAAGAACATTACGGGAAATATATCTTACCGCATTTGAAATTGCGGTAAAAAAAAGCAAACCGCAGACTGTTATGAACGCATATAACAGAATAAACGGAACATACTGCGCGGAAAACAGTTGGCTTCTTAATGATGTTCTCCGTAAAGAATGGGGTTATGACGGTGTTGTTGTTACCGATTGGGGTGCCGAAAACGATATCGTTAAAGGTATAAAAGCAGGGCAAAGCCTTGAAATGCCCGGTTCCGGCGGATATAATCCGAAAAAAATCGAAGAAGCCGTTAAAAACGGCGAACTTGACGAAACGCTTCTTGACGAAAATATCGACAGACTTCTTACCCTTATTTTTAAATCTGCGGAAAATTTAAAAGAAAATTATTCCTGCGATATGGAAGCACATCACATACTTGCACGAAAAATTGCTTCTCAGTCTATGGTGCTTCTTAAAAATGACGGAATTTTACCCCTTAATAAAGATAAAAAAATCGCCGTTATAGGCGAGATGGCAAAAAATCCCCGTTATCAGGGAGCAGGCAGTTCTCTTATCAATCCCATAAAAATCGACGATGCTTTTTCCTCTCTCTTAAAAGAGGGCTATCATATTGCGTATGCAAAGGGATATGATAAATCAACAGACGAGCCCGACGAAAACCTGATTGCTTCCGCTGTAAATCTTGCGAAAAAAGCGGATATTGCCGTAGTTTTTGCAGGGCTTACCGAAATATATGAGTCGGAGGGCTTTGACAGAAAGCATATAGATATGCCCTCCTCTCACAACGCTCTTATAGATGCGGTATCAAAAGTCAATGAAAATACGGTTGTCGTGCTTTCGGGCGGCAGTTGTGTTACAATGCCGTGGCTTAAGAATGTTAAAGCGGTTCTTAACGGTATGCTCGGCGGCGAGGCTTCGGGCAGTGCGGTTACAGATATACTTTCGGGCAAAGTCAATCCTTCGGGTAAACTTACCGAAACGTATCCGCTTTCTTTGGGCGATACTCCGTCAAGAAATAACTTCCCGGGTACATATCTTACCGTAGAATACCGGGAAAGCATTTTTGTGGGTTACCGATATTACGATAAAATGAACAAAGACGTACTTTTCCCGTTCGGTTACGGTCTTTCTTATACAACATTTGAGTACAGCGGTATAAAACTTTCAAAAAAGAAAATATCGGATAACGATATTCTTACGGTTTCTTATAAAATCAAAAATACCGGTAAAGTTGCGGGAGCGGAGGTTTCTCAGATTTATGTTTCTCCTCCCGAAAGCAGAATTTTTAAAGCACCGAAAGAACTTAAAGGATTTAACAAGGTTTATCTTGAACCCGGTGAAGAAAAGGAAGTTACCGCAGAACTTTCAAAAAGAAGTTTTGCTTACTACAATATAAATATTCACGATTACCATGTTGAAAGCGGAAAATATGAAATACTTGTCGGTGCTTCGTCAAGAGATATAAAACTTAAAAGCACCGTTCAGATTACTTCGGGTGCAGAAGCACAAGTTCCCGATTACCGCAATACCGCTCCCGAATATTATACCGGAGACCCCGCCTGTGTAAGTGATGCATCTTTTGCATTTGTTTTAGGTCACGATATTCCGGAAAGCGAAAGGGATTTATCCGCTCCGATAGATGTAAACGCTTCACTTGAATATGCCGTCGGCACAGACAGAGGCGACAAAGTGATTTCCGTTATTACCGCCGTTGTGGAAAAAATCGGCGGCGGAGGAATAAACAGTGAGATGATGCGGCAGACTGCATTGCAGATTCCGATACGCTGTTTTGTTTCTATGAGTTCGGGTGTGTTTACGGAAGATATGGCGCAAAGTCTTTGTGATTTTCTTAACGGTGAACCGCTTACGCCGGCACTTATGAAATTCTTAAAGGATTTGCCGTCTGCTTTACTTAAAGTACCGGATTTATTAAAAACCATGTAATAATCATTCGGTAAAATCGAATGTATATAATTTTTGAAAAAGTATTGAAAGGAAATGAAAAAATGGATAAAGTTCGTCTTGGTATTATCGGTGTCGGTAATATGGGTTCGGCTCATATCAATAATTTTTTAAAGGGCAAATTACCCGAAATTGATATAACCGCAGTTGCCGATATCAATCCCGAAAGATTGGAATGGGCAAAAGAACAGCTTCCCGATGTTAAGTGTTTTGATAATGAAAAGGACTTAATGGATTCGGGCGAGGTTGATGCGGTACTTATAGCAACTCCGCACTATTTCCATCCGCCCTATGCTGTTGAAGCACTTAAAAAAGGTCTTCATGTTATGAGTGAAAAGCCTGCCGGAGTTTACACAAAGCAGGT
>JAZUHA010000125.1:0-6923 GCA_045641485.1 Acutalibacteraceae bacterium | reverse complement strand
CGACTTTTCGCCATTATCTTAAAACGGCTGTTGAAATTGATGCGGACAAGCCCGTGCTTGTTGATAAATATATACAGGGTAAAGAAGTTGAAGTTGATGCAATCTGCGACGGCAGAGATGTGTTTATTCCGGGTATTATGGAACTTGTTGAAAGAACGGGTATTCACTCCGGAGACTCCATAAGCGTTTACCCGACATTCAGTATATCAAACAAAGTTAAAGGCATAATTTTGCAGTATGCAAAAAAACTCGGTCTCGGCATAGGCATAAAAGGACTTTACAATATTCAGTTTATTGTAGATAAAAACGATGACGTTTATATAATTGAGGTAAATCCCCGCTCTTCAAGAACGGTTCCGTTCCTTTCAAAATCAACGGGCTACAGCCTTGCGGATATCGCAACGGAAGTTATTCTCGGAAAATCTCTTAAGGAACTCGGTTTCTTTGATATTTATCCCGATGAAAAGAAACGCTTCTATGTAAAAGTTCCCGTTTTCTCATTCAATAAAATTAAAGGTCTTGATGCATATCTTTCACCCGAAATGAAATCAACGGGTGAAGCCATAGGTTATGACAACAAGTTAAACCGTGCGCTTTATAAAGCGCTTCAGGCTTCCGGTATGCGTCTGCAGAATTACGGCACTGTTTTTGTAACGGTTTCCGACAAAGACAAAAATGAAACATTACCGCTTATAAGAAGATTTTACAACCTCGGCTTTAACATAGAAGCAACCGAGGGTACCGCAAACTTCTTAAAATCAAACGGCATAAGAACGCATATCCTCAAAAAAATTTCGGAAAATCCCGAGGAAATCCCGTCTGCCATACGCCAGGGACATATTGCTTATGTAATAAATACAAAAGATGTAGGCTCTGCAACACAGGAGACAGACGGTATGCAGATAAGAAGACTTGCAACCGAAAACAATGTAACAATGTTCACTTCTCTTGATACGGTTAATGTTCTTCTTGATGTTCTTGAGGAAACAACTCTTACAATATCCACGATTGATTCTTAAGGGGTATATATGAAACAAAGTATTTTTACCGTAATTTCAAATGAGGCACTGAATAAAAGCGTTTATAAAATGATTCTTTCGGGTGACACTTCGGCTGTTACCTCCTGCGGTCAATTCGTAAATATTAAAATTAAAGGAAAATATTTAAGAAGACCTATTTCCGTTTGCGATTACTCCGAAGAAACTCTCACTATTATATATAAAACCGTGGGAAGCGGAACGGAAATGATGAGCAAATTTAAAGCGGGAGAAGAACTTGATGTTTTAACGGGACTCGGCAACGGATACGATACCGAAAAAAGCGGAAACACTCCTCTTCTTATAGGCGGCGGTGCAGGAGTACCGCCCCTGTACAGACTTGCAAAAGATTTAATAAACGAGGGTAAAAAAGTTACGGTTGTTTTGGGTTTTAATACAAAAGACGAAATTTTTTACGAAAAAGAATTTTCACGGCTCGGTGCCGAAGTAAAAGTTACAACCGTTGACGGAAGCCGCGGCACAAAAGGTTTTGTTACGGATGCTTTTCCCGAAAATTACTCATATTTTTACACCTGCGGACCCGAGCCGATGTTAAAAGCCGTTTATAAATGCACGAAAACAAGCGGACAGTTCAGTTTTGAAGAGCGTATGGGTTGCGGTTTCGGTGCGTGTATGGGCTGTTCTTGTAAAACGGTTACCGGCTTTAAAAGAATATGTAAAGACGGTCCCGTGCTTTTGAAGGAGGAAATTTTATGGGAAAATTAAGCGTAAACCTTTGCGGAACAGAACTTGACAATCCCGTTATTCCCGCCTCCGGAACATTCGGCTACGGGTATGAGTTCGCCGAACTTTATGATATAAACTGCCTCGGCACATTTTCTTTTAAAGGTACGACAAAAGAGCCCCGTTTCGGCAATCCCGCACCGAGAATTGCGGAATGCCCCGGCGGTATGATAAACGCCGTAGGGCTTCAAAATCCCGGTGTGGAAAAGGTGATAAGCGAAGAATTACCGAAACTGAAAAAATGCTTTAACAAAAAGGTTATGGCAAATGTCAGCGGATTTTCGGTGAGCGACTATGCCTATACCTGCGAAAAACTCGATAAAGAAGAACAGGTCGGATGGCTCGAAGTAAATATAAGCTGTCCGAATGTTCACGGGGGCGGTATGAGTTTCGGCACAAACCCCGACAGTGCCGCAGAAGTCGTAAAAGAAGTAAAAAAAGTAACAACAAAGCCGGTAATAGTTAAACTCACGCCTAATGTCACTGATATCGTGTCTGTTGCAAAAGCGTGTGAAAATGCCGGTGCAGACGGTATAAGTCTTATTAACACTTTGCTCGGAATGAGAATAGATTTAAAAACAAAAAAGCCGGTTATTAAAAACATAACGGGCGGTTATTCGGGTCCTGCGGTTTTTCCCGTTGCCGTAAGAATGGTATATCAGGTTGCAAATGCCGTAAATATTCCCGTAGTAGGTTTAGGCGGTGTTTCGTCTGCCGAGGATGTTTTGGAAATGATGCTTGCGGGAGCGACGGCGGTTGAAATAGGCTCCGCAAACCTTGTTGACCCGTTTATCTGCCGTGATATAATAAACGATTTGCCGTTTGTTATGGAAAAATACAATATAGATAATTTAAAAGACATAACAGGAGGAGTAAAAAATGGGTAAGGATGTAATAATCGCCTGCGACTTTGAAAGTGCCGAAAAAACATTTGAATTTCTTGATAAATTTACGGAAAAAAAGCCGTTTGTAAAAATCGGTATGGAACTTTTTTATTCCGAGGGTCCCGAAATTGTAAGAGAAATAAAAAAAAGAGGTCACAAGATTTTTCTTGATTTAAAACTTCACGATATTCCGAATACGGTAAAAAAATCAATGGCGGTACTTTCAAAACTGAATGTTGATATATGTAATCTTCACGCTTCGGGAACCGTAAAAATGATGGAAGCGGCTGTTGAGGGCTTAACAAGAGAAGACGGCACACGACCGCTTCTTATAGCCGTAACACAACTCACATCAACCGATCAGGAAACAATGGAAAACGATTTGCTTATAAAAGAAAATATAGCGGATGTTGTTATCCATTATGCGAAAAATGCAAAAAAAGCAGGACTCGACGGCGTTGTCTGCTCACCTCTTGAAGCGGGTGTTGTACACGAAAACTGCGGAAAAGACTTTTTGACAGTAACTCCCGGTGTGCGCTTCAGCGATGGCGACAAAGGCGACCAAAAAAGAGTTATGACACCCGAAGAAGCAAAAAGAATCGGCTCCGACTATATTGTTGTGGGCAGACCCGTCACCGCTTCACCCGACCCCGTTTCCGCATATAACCGCTGTATAAAAGAATTTGTTGATTAAGGAGAATACCATGGAACTTAAAAAAGTAATTGCAAAAGATTTATTAAAAATAAAAGCGGTGTTTTTCCGCCCCGAAGAGCCTTTTACCTGGGCAAGCGGAATCAAAAGTCCCGTTTACTGCGATAACCGTCTTACGCTCACTTCCGTTGATGTAAGAAACGATGTGGAAAACGGACTTGCAACACTTATAAAAGAAAATTATCCGGAAGCCGAAATCCTTATGGGAACTTCAACTGCAGGCATAGCACACGCAGCCATTACCGGACATATTCTTTCACTGCCTATGGGTTATGTTCGCTCCGGCGCAAAAGACCACGGCAGACAAAACAGAATAGAGGGCGAACTGAAAAAAGGTCAGAAAACCGTTGTTGTGGAAGATTTGATTTCCACGGGCGGAAGCGTTATTGAAGTAGTAGATGCTTTAAGAGAAGCCGGCGCAGAAGTTCTCGGTATCGTTTCAATTTTCACATACGGTATGCAAAAAGGTCTTGACCGCCTTAAAGAAGCAAATGTAAAAAATGTTTCTCTTACCGATTTTGACTGTATAGCCGAGGTTGCCGCAGAAAACAACTATATTAAGGAAGAAGATGTCAAAAAACTTATAGCTTTCAGAAACAATCCGTCAGATGAAAGCTGGATTGGAAACAAATAATGAAAAGTATAATTGATGTACCTGATTTAAGCATAGAAGAACTTGATGAACTTATAAAAACAGCCGAGGATATTTCCGAACATCCCGAAAAATACGGTGAAAAATGCAAAGGAAAACAACTTGCAACTTTGTTTTTTGAGCCGTCAACAAGAACAAGGCTCAGTTTTGAATCCGCTATGTACAGTCTCGGCGGAAATGTTTTGAGTGTAACAGACGGAGCAACATCCTCTGTAGCAAAGGGCGAAAGCGTTGCAGACACCGTGAAAACGGTATCTTGTTTTGCCGATATTATTGCAATGCGGCACCCGAAAGACGGCGCCTCGCTTGTAGCGGCGGAAAATGCAAGTATTCCGGTTATAAACGGCGGTGACGGCGGTCACTGCCACCCTACGCAAACACTTGCGGATTTATTTACAATCCACCGTGAGAAAGGAAAATTTGACGGTCTTACGGTAGGCCTTTGCGGCGACCTTAAATACGGCAGAACCGTTCACTCGCTTATAAGCGCTCTTTCAAGATACCGTGATGTAAAATTCGTGCTTATTTCTCCGAAAGAACTCAAACTTCCGGGATATGTAAAATACGGTGTTATTGAAAAAAATAATTTAAAATATAAAGAAACGCAGTCGCTTGAAGAAGCGTTGCCGTCACTCGATATTCTTTATATGACACGAATTCAGCGTGAACGCTTCAGTGACAAAACGCAGTATGAACAGTTAAAGGACAGTTATATTCTTAATGCCGAAAAAATGAAACTCGCAAAAACGGACTGCGCCGTTCTTCACCCGCTTCCGAGGGTAAACGAAATAAGTACGGATTTTGACAGTGACAAAAGAGCCTGCTACTTTAAACAGGTTGAAAACGGTAAATATATGCGAATGGCTCTTATACTCAAACTCCTTTTTGAAGAAGAAAGACCGCAGGTAAAAGAAGAATATATTACGGATATGATATGTAAAAACCCCCGCTGTATAACTTCCGTTGAACGTGATATAAAACATAAATTTAAAAAAATCGGCGATAATGATATTTACCGCTGTGTTTACTGCGAAAAAATCCACAAAGATTAAGTAACTCATCGTTGCAAAAATCATCGGTAAATTTCCCGTCATTTTGCACTGAAAATTCTCGACATACTGTCATATTTCAAGATAACAATCTTGCAGAAAGAACGGTAAAGCCGTTTGTAATTATATCATTTTTGCCCCTGTCAGTAAAGGGCGTGACTGCTATTACCTCCGATACAAATCTAAAAATACACATTAAAGTTCCGAAAGAGGTTTCAATCCGACAATCAGAGAGATTACTTATTATCAATATATGATATGATTTTTTTCTTTACGGCATCCATATCGCTGCTTGTCAGTATAGGGATAAGGCTGTTAATTTCTTCAACGGTTTTATCCCACCATTTCCATTCAAGCATCAAGGAGATCAACTCGTCGTCAAATCTTTTACGAACGGTTTTTGCCGGGTTTCCGACAACAATGGTGTAAGGATCTACGTTACTCCCAACAACGCTGTTGGCTCCGATAATAGCGCCGTCACCGATATGGACACCGGGTAGTATGGTTGCGTTTTGTCCAATCCAAACATCGTTTCCGATTACGGTATCCCCTTTGAACGGCATATCATCTGCTTTTGGCGGCTCCATATCCCATCCTTCTAACGTATAGAAAGGAAATGTAGAAACTGCGCTCATTTGGTGATTCGCATCGTTCATCATAAATTCCACACCTTCGGCAATTTGGCAGAATTTCCCGATTATCAGTTTATCCTTACTCCACGGATAAAAGTGCGTAACATGACTTTCGAAATCCGTATCGGCAATGTATGTAAAATCTCCAACAATAATGTTGGGGTTTGTTAATGTTGGTTTTACATAGATTTCTTTTTCATATCCGGCAATCGGATGGATTGCATTGGGATTTGGAATTGTTCCGTTTTTAATTGTAAACACCTCCGTGGATTCCGATTCGTCTTATTTCGATAACATTATACTACAATTATTGTCACTAAATCAACTGTTTGTGAAAACCCAACTCCGAAAAGATGAAGTTCCGTTTGAATGATCGTGATGATGTGAAACCACGCAAAAACGGCGGACAGTCGGCAGCATTAAATGTATTCGGATTCGACAGCTTGCGGAAGGTCTCAAGCTAATAAATGCAAGAGGCGATATTGATATTGGCATTAGGCCGGTGTTGCTATTTAATGACAGATTATCTTTAAAGGCTTTTTCATGGGATTGGTACGATGTCATAAAACAAGTAACAAATTTGAATCCGTCAGCAGTACAACCCACAAGTCCAGGTTTAAATTCACTAAAAAGTAAATTTTATTTAATTTATTTTTTTAATATGGTATGCAGTATCTCAAAAAGATTCAAAACGATAATCAAAAATAACTTGTATTGATATATATAATTATGCTATTATAAATTCTATAAAAACGGAGAGGATGGTTCCATGAAAAAAGCTGCTATACTCAATAAGAGGAATTCCAACATAGAAGTATTACGTATTATTTCAATGTTAATGATTATCGCATATCATGTTACCATAAGATTTAGCGGTCACGATTATTCTATGGCTGTTAATTTTACAGGATTTGTTCTTGGCTCATGGGGACAGTTAGGTGTAGATTTATTCTTAATAATCAGTGCCTGGTTTCTGACCTCACAGAATTTTCGCTTAGAAAAAGTAATCAGTATAGTTTTAGATACTCTTTCATGGTTTCTGTTGTTTTTATTTATATCTGTAATTGTTGAATTCAAAAGTAATATGAGTGCTTTTGAAGTTCTTGTTAATCATATTAAAAATCTTTATTATATTTTGACCCAACCGTTTGGGGCATCTTTATGGTGGTTTGTAACTGCATATGTACTTTTATTAATAACCTTTCCTCTCTTA
>JAZUHA010000124.1:0-15079 GCA_045641485.1 Acutalibacteraceae bacterium | reverse complement strand
AGCAGTTGTGTCACTTGTCGGTTATGCGTTAAAAGAAAAACTTATAGAAAAAGAAGATGTTATTTTTTCTGTTAATTCTCTTCTTGAAATATTAAAACTTGACGGTATCTCGGAAGAAACTCCCGACGGAAATGCAGACCTTGAAAGTTTACTTAATGTAATTCTTGATTACGCCTGTGAAAACGGTCTTTGTGAAAATTCGGTTGTTTACCGTGATTTGTTCGATACGAAAATAATGAGCGTTTTTGTTTCAAAACCGTCGGAGGTTATTAAAAAGTTCCGTGAAGAATACAAAATATCTCCCGAAAATGCAACAAAGTATTATTATCATCTTGCAAGAAAAAGTAATTATATAAGAGAATACCGTGTTAAAAACGATATGAAATGGGTTACGAAAACAGAGTACGGCGATATTGATATAACGATAAATCTTTCAAAGCCGGAAAAAGACCCGAAAGCGATTGCCGCCGCACTTAAAATGAAAAGTGCCGATTACCCGAAATGCCTCCTTTGTAAAGAAAATGAAGGGTATTTTGGCAGAGTAAATCACCCGGCACGGCAAAATCACAGACTTATTCCGCTTAATATAGGAAATGAGAATTGGTATTTGCAGTATTCGCCGTATGTTTATTATAACGAGCATTGCATTGTTTTAAGCGGCGAACATTCAAAAATGAAAATAGACAGAAGTACTTTCAAAAAACTTTTTGACGTTGTTAAATATTTGCCGCATTATTTTGTCGGCTCAAATGCGGATTTGCCGATAGTAGGCGGTTCAATTCTCACACACGAGCATTTTCAGGGCGGTAATTATTCATTTGCAATGGCAAAAGCGCCCGCGGAAACCGAAGTAAAGTTTAAAGATTACCCCGAAATTGAGGCGGGTATAGTAAAATGGCCTATGTCCGTTGTAAGACTTAAGGGTGACGATACCGAAAAACTTTGCGATCTTTCGGAAAAAATACTTAATAAATGGCGTACATATACTGACAAAGAGGCGTTTATTTTCTCACATACAGACGGTGTTCCTCACAATACAATTACGCCGATTGCAAGAAAGCAAAACGGGAAATATGAAATTGACCTTGTTCTTCGCAATAATATTACAACGGAAGAATACCCCGACGGATATTACCATCCGCATCCCGAATATCACCATATTAAAAAAGAAAATATAGGTCTTATAGAGGTAATGGGACTTGCCGTTTTACCGTCAAGACTTAAAACGGAAATGACGGAACTTAAAAAAGCGATGCTTTCGGGGGAAAATATCAGAGAAAATCCGCTTATTGCAAAGCACGCCGATTGGGCGGAAAGAATAATGAGTGAAAACAATTTGACAGAGGAAAACTGCCAGGATATTTTAAAAGCGGAAATAGGAAAGGTTTTTACCGCCATACTTTCTCAATGCGGTGTGTTTGAAAGAACCGAAAAGGGTAAAATGCAGTTTTTGAGATTTCTTGCAGATATTTGATTGTTTTTGGAAATTCGTGATAATTTGGTAATTTTTAACAAAAGTTGTTGACATTCCGCCGGATATATGTTAATATTTACTTGAAAAAGGGACGAAGCGGAGTGGAAGTCTTAAATAACCTTGAGTTCCTTTTAAACTCTGCACAGTCTCAGGAAAGGGATGTTTTCATGAATATCACAATCGTAGGACGCAAATGTAACCCCCGTGAAGATTTCAGAGCCCGTGCCGAAAAGAAACTTTCCAAAATCGAAAAATTCTTCGGTGACGATGCAACAGCAAAGGTTACTGCGGCTGTAGAAAAATCCTGTCAGAGTGTTGAGGTGACTGTCAAAAAAGGCGGAGTAATTTTCCGTGCGGAGGAACGCGCGGAAAATATGGAAGATGCTCTTGATAAATGTGTTGACTTGCTCATAAGACAGATAAGAAAAAACAAAACAAAACTTGAAAAGAAACTTCGTTCCGAGGTTATTGATGACTTTTTCAATAAAGAACAGGTAGAAGAAGAAACCGAATATGAAATAGTTCGTGAAAAAACGGTTGAACTTAAACCGCAAAGCGTTGACGAGGCTATTTTAAGAATGAATTTGTCCGGTCACAACTTCTATATGTTCTTAAACAGCGAGACCGAGGAAATAAATGTTGTTTACAAGAGGAATGAAAACGGCTACGGCGTTCTTGTTCCGGGTACAGAGAAATAAAAACCGTGTAAACGGGATTTAAAAATTTAATGATTAAATAATAAAACAGCGGGGATTTTGTGATTGCAGATACAAAATTCCCGCCGTTTTTATAAGCACATCCGCCACTATGCGGCATAGTATATTAAAGGTAATCGCTGATTTTCACATACCGATAATCAGCGGTTACAAAGAAAGCCGCACAGTGGCGGATGGTGGTTGCAAAGGCGTAAATCCCGTGAACAGCCAACCGCAAAATCTGTGCTTGAAATAAAGCAACCGCTGATTATCGGTATGTGAAAATCAGCGGTTGCGAATATATTACTCCTCGGCTATTTTATCGAGTGCGGCGGCGATGATTTCCGAAAAAGCGGTGTCATTGCCGTTCAGCGTTTCACGGTAAGTGTCGGGTGCCGCATCGTCTGCATTGTCGGAAATTTTTCTGATACTTAAAAAAGGTACATTAAACAGAGCGCAAACTTCGGCAATGGCGGCGGACTCCATATCAAAAGCATTTATGTTGAAAATCTCTTTATATTTTTCGGCAAGAACTTTGTCGGAAAGGAAAATATCGCCCGTGCCTAAAACCGCCGGCATAAAAAGTCCGGAGTCGGTAAGTTTTTTAAAGTATATGTTATTGCAGATATTTCCCGCTTCTTTGTGATAAGGCTTAAGTCCGGGGCGGTAACCTATGGTACTTAAATCAAAATCACATTCGTAAAATCTGCTGCCTGCAACAATATTGCCTTTTCTTACACCGGAAACGGCACCGCTCCAGCCCGTGTTAATAACAAGGTCATATTTTTTATTTGAAAGAGAAAGCGCAGTTCCCGTTGCGGCGTGGACTTTGCCTATACCGAAGCAGATTACCGTAACATCAAAAGATTTATATGTGAATTTTAAGCCGGGCATACCGTAAAAAGAAAATTCTTCCGTAAGGCGATTTTTTATACTGCTTTTAAAAGGCTCGTATTCGTCAGCATCGGCAATAAGGGTAAGGATTTTCATTTGTTTTCCTCCAGAGCGAGTTTAAGGGCGTTTGAAAGCTGGTCGGGGCAGGAAGTGGTTTTAAATCCGCAGCGGATTCCCGAAAGTGTGTTTATTATTTCTTCTGCCGGTTTTCCTTCGCAGAGTTTTGATATGCCCTGAAGATTTCCGTTGCAGCCGCCGTAAAAACTAATGTTTTTCACAATGCCGTCTTCCAAATCAAATTCAATTTGCTGTGAGCAGGTTCCGTGTGTTCTGTATGAATAGTGCATAATATTCTTTCCTTTCTTTTACTTTTCAGACTGATTTTCGGCGTTTTCGCCGTCTTCCGAATTAAGATTTTTTATTAAAATTCCGAAAGTTTCCGTGAGCGCATCAACAGAAGACTGTGACGGGAGTTTTTTTACCGAGATATACGGTTTTGCGCCTGCGCTTACCATAATGCGCCCGCGCATATACTTTCCGAGAACGGCTACGGCACGCATATCCACAAGTTGTGAATATAAAAGCAAAGCATCGGCTTTCTGACCTATTTCATATATGCCGAACCCGGTTGCCGTGTTGCGCAGAAGTGAAATTTTTACAAGTCCTTCTACCGATTTCGGCGGTTCTCCGTATCTGTCAATAAGTTCATCAAGTACATCGGAAGCATCTTCCTCGTTTCGTATATCCGCAATACGCTTGTAAATTGAAAGCCTTTGTGGGAGACTTTCTATATAGTCCTCCGGGATATATGCATCGGATTTAATATCAATAACACAGTTCTTTTCGGGTGAATCGGGGATTTCGCCCTTTTCCTCGCTTACCGCTTCCGAAAGAAGTTTCATATACATATCATAGCCGACGCTTTCCATGTGACCGTGCTGTTCCGAGCCGAGCAGGTTTCCCGCTCCTCTTATTTCAAGATCTCGCATGGCGATTTTGAAGCCGGAGCCGAATTCCGTGTATTCTTTAACGGCTTCAAGGCGCTTTGTGGCTATTTCCGAAAGACTTTTATCACGGTTAAATGTGAAATATGCAAACCCACGCCTTGATGAACGCCCTACACGCCCCCGTATCTGATGAAGTTGTGCAAGACCGAGCCTGTCTGCATTTTCTATAATAAGTGTATTTGCATTCGGAACATCTACGCCCGTTTCTATTATAGTGGTGCAGACAAGAATATCCGTTTCACCCTCAAGAAGTGAGCGCCACACATCGGAAAGTTCTTCTTCGTTCATTTTCCCGTGCGCTACCGAAACATTTGCTTCCGGCAAAAGTTCTTTTATGGTTCCGGCAACACGCTCTATTGTTTCAACCTTGTTGTATAAATAGTAGACCTGACCGCCTCTGCGGAGTTCTTTTTTCATAGCCTCACAAAGAATGCCCCAGTCGTGTTCAAGCACATAAGTCTGTACGGGAAATCTGTCAAGAGGGGCTTCCTCCAAGACGCTCATATCACGAATACCGGACATAGCCATATTCATAGTGCGGGGAATAGGTGTTGCCGAAAGAGTGAGACAGTCAACATTCGGATAAAGTTCTTTGAGTTTTTCTTTCTGACCTACGCCGAAACGCTGTTCCTCATCTATTATAATTAAGCCCAAATCTTTGAATTTTATGTCTTTTGAAATAAGTCGGTGAGTGCCTACAACGATATCGAGGGAACCGCTTTTCAGTTTTTTTATTATTGCCGAAACCTGTTTCGGCGTTCTGAAACGGGAAAGCATTTCAATATTTATCGGGAAACCGTCAAAACGCCTTAATATCGTGTTGTAATGCTGTAGTGCAAGGATTGTTGTGGGAACAAGCACAGCACATTGTTTGCCGTCTGCAATACATTTAAAGGCGGCTCTTAAAGCGACTTCGGTTTTACCGAAACCTACATCTCCGCACAGAAGTCTGTCCATCGGGAACGGCTTTTCCATATCCTGCTTTATTTCGTATGTTGTGCGCAACTGGTCGTCTGTTTCCTCAAATTCAAATCGGCGTTCAAAGTCATTTTGCATATCAATATCGGGTGAAAATGCAAAGCCTTTTGTTTTCATTCGTTTTGAGTAAAGAGCGATGAGTTCTTTTGCCATATTTTTGGCAGAGGATTTTACACGGGCTTTTGCCTTTTCCCAGTCTTTTCCTCCGAGCCGTGACAGTTTTAGTGTTTTTTGTTCTTCACCCGGACCTATATATTTTGCAACAAGGTCAAGTTGCGTTACGGGTACATAAAGTACATCGCCTTTATCGTATTTAATTTTAATATAGTCTTTTGTAAGACCGCAGGCGGTCATCTTTTGTATGCCGTCAAAAATTCCTATACCGTGAACGGAATGAACGACATAGTCTCCTCGGGACAGTTCCTCTATACTTTGTATGGCATCTGCGGCTTTAAAAGATTTTCGCCTTTTTATATTTGTACCCGAATTTACTTTGCCGTAAGTTATTATCATAAATTTTTCTTTCGGGTAGGTAAATCCGTTTGTAAGACCGCCGGGTGTTACACAGACTGTCTTTTTCGGAAACTGTGAGGGGAGCGCACCGCAGTAAAGCGACGGGATATCCTCATTTTCAAGCGCTTCCGCAAGTGCTTTTGCGGCTTTCGGAGTTCCGGCATTTACTATACAGCGTACTCCTCTTGAAAGAGCGGGTCGTATATCGTCAAGTAATATTTGCAGTGTGCCGTTCCAGAGCGGAAGCTGTTGGGCGTTAAATGATGTAAGAGATTTAACGGGAGTGTCAAAACTTCCTCTCGGTAAAGAGTCGATATAAAAAGCGCCGTGTTCCGTATAAAGTGAAAAAACTTCTTTATCGGTAAGCGAAAATTTATCAATGCCCGAAGCGAGTGCGCCGTTTTCAAACTGCGCTTTTATTTCCTCAAGCATAAGTTTTGTCGAGTTTTTAAGGCTGTCTTTAACTCCTGCGCTTTCGCATATAAAAAGCATATCATTGCGGCAGTAGTCAAAAATCGTTTCGGGTTTTTCGTATGCAAGTGAAAGATATTTGTCGGCGTTACTTATATGAACGCCGTTTTTTAACATATCAAGGTCGTTTAAAAGGCTTTCACGGGCTTTTTTTGAGCCTTTGCCCGAAAGGTTGTTTATATAATTTTCAAGTTTTTCGCAAAAAGCCTCATCGCTGTCAAACAGGATTTCCGCAGACGGAGTAATTTTGCAACTGTCAAGAATATCGGTTCTTCTTTGTGACGACGGGTCAAAAGAAGAAATGGTATCAACATTATCGCCCCAGAGTTCGATTCGCACCGGAAATTCGGCATCTGACGGGAAAAAATCCGTTATTCCGCCGCGTCTTGCAAACTGACCTGCACCCTCTACCGTATCGGATTTTCTGTAGCCTGCTTTAAGAAGAATATCGGTAAGTTTTTCGGGCGTTATTACGGAGTCTGCGTTCAAAGTGACGGAACGCTCTTTTAAAATTTCACCGGGAACGGTAAACTGCATTGCGGCTTCGGCACTGCACGCTATAACGGAATAGTCGTTTTCGATTATTTTGGTAAGAGTTTTTATACGAAGTTGTTCAAAATCGTGTGAGTGATTATCCGCTGTGTTGAACGAATAATCTCTTGCAGGGTAAAGATACGCTTTTTTGCCGATACCGGAAAATTCGTTTACATCACTTACGAATTTTGTTGCTGCGGCTTCATTCGGGAAAATAACAAGAGCTCTGCGTGATAAATCCACGCAAAGCGAATGAATAAGATGTGCTTTGGGTGTAGGCGGAAGCCCCGTAACACCCGACGGCAAAACACCGTTTTTTATGTAGTTTAAGACATCGGTATATTCCCGACATTCTTTTAAAAGTTCAGAATAACAAGACATATTTAAGAATTGAATTTTGACATGGCGCTGTCAATATCTCCGTTAATAATAATCGGTATTGCGTTGCAGGCATCTTCCATAGCCTCACGCATTTTCGGGATTTCGTCTTTTTTAAAGTTGCCGAGAACCCAGTCGGCAAGGTCATAATCGGGGTGGGGTTTTTCGCCTACTCCGAGTTTTATCCTCGGGAAATTTTCACTGCCGAGGCAGGAAATTATACTTTTTATTCCGTTATGACCGCCTGCACTGCCTTTTCTTCTTATTCTCATTTTACCGGGTTCAAGTGAAATATCATCAAAAATCACAAGAATGTTTTCGGGCGGGATTTTGTAAAAAGCGGCGCATTCTTTTATCGCTTCACCGGAACTGTTCATCATAGTCTGCGGTTTCATAACGAGAACACGGCGGTTTTCTATTACCGTTTCACCTAAAAGGGCGTGAAATTTAAGTTTTTTTACTTTGAAATTGTATTTATCTTCAAGCAGCGTAATGCAAAGGAATCCGGCGTTGTGGCGTGATGTTTCATACTTTGCGCCGGGATTTCCCAAGCCTGCTATGAGATAATCGTAAGTTGAATTTGTGCTTTTTTTAAGGAACATTTTATTTATCTCCGGTTGTGTTTTGGTGCTGTCTTTTATACGGTTTTTTAACACTTACCCATTCTTCTTTAACGGTCTGCCTTGAACGGGCGAGTGCGAGTGCATTGTCGGGAACATCTTCCGTAATGGTTGAGCCGGCGGCTGTAAAAGCGTTTTTGCCTATTGTAACGGGTGCAATAAGATTTGTGTTACAGCCTATAAATGCACCGTCTTTAACGGTAGTTCTTGTTTTGTTTCTGCCGTCATAGTTTACAGTTACACAGCCGCAGCCGAAGTTTACATCACGACCTACATCGCTGTCACCCACATAAAGAAGATGCGGTAACTTACTACCGTCACCGACGGTTGAGTTTTTGACCTCAACAAAATTACCTATATGAACATTGTCTTTTATAACGGAATCGGGGCGGATATGAACAAACGGACCTGCCGTAACACCGTTTCCTATAACGGACTGTTCGCTTTGGGTGTTGTTAAGAGTTGTGTTATTTCCGACTTTCGTATCGGTTAAAAACGAATTGGGTCCTATTGTGCAGTCTTCACCGATAACGGTTTTACCGTCAATAACGGTATTGGGAAGAATTACCGTGCCTTTTCCGATAACGGCGTTTTTGTCGATTAAAACACCGTCGGGGCAGGGAATAAACACACCTTTGTTTAAAAGATTTTCTATTGTTGTTTTACGCTCTGTATTACTTATTTCAAACATAAAAACATCCCCTTTTAACAAAATAACTATATCATATTTTACGCTTTATTTCAAGAATTATTATTTGGCGAAATTATTTATTGTGTTTACCGATATCTATAAAATAAAAATGTGAAAAAATTAACATTTTTTTGCTTAAATTTATTGATTTACGGGAATTATTTTTGTATAATTCATAGTGGTTATTTTAGTGTGAAGGGTGAGGACTGATGCCTGAACTGACAAGGCGGTTTAAGATGTTTCTTCTTTCATTTCTTGTTCTTGCCGTTACCGTGATGTCTTCTCTCGTGCTTCCGTTTATTTCGCACTATTTCCCCGAAAATCTTAACAGAATGAAAATCCGGAATGCCGTAGCGGATGTTTCGGGTTTTGATATTGCGGGCGGTGAAATCGCATATCTTTCGGGTGACTGGGATTTTTTCTGGAAGAAAAGACTTGTTACCGATAACTGCAAAAAAAACACTGTGCCCGATGCTTACATCAACATTCCGAATTCCTGGACTGATATTTCATTAAAGGGAACAGATGAAACACTGAAAAACGGCGGATACGCTTCATACAGAATAACGCTTAAAGGTGTTCCCGAAAATGTGCCTGTCACCATTTCCGTACCCAACCTCGTGGGTACATACAATGCCTTTATTGACGGGAAACTTGTTTGTCATAACGATGACTATGAAAATACATTAAAAAACAGATCCGGAACGGGTATTTCCGCCAATCCCGTGTATCTTAATTATTCAAAAGACGGAACTTATGAGGTCGTAATAGAAGTTTCGTGCGATTATGCCGGAGGGTTAACATCAATTCCGCAAATTGCAAGTTATTCAAAAACCCAGAATGAAATTCTCGTAAGGTCTGCAATACGCTATTTTTATGTCGGGATAATCGCATTTTTTGCACTTATTACGGTTGTTTTCAGTTTTATTATAAAAGGAAACAAAAGGCTGTTGTGGTTAGCTGTTTTGTGCATAACCGTTCTTTTGAGAGTTATGTTTTCAAACGAGGGCTTTCTTATTTCAAGTTCGATTTTCTTCCCCGTTGATTACGAAATAGTGGAAGCGGTCGTTTATGTAACGACTTACATTATTAAACTTTCTTTATTTATGCACATTGTAAGAACTTTTGATATTAAAGTTCCTACAGGTCTTATGGCGGTATATTCATTGTTATTTATGATATGCGCATTTGTTCCGTATTTCATATATAACGAAATATATATCAGCAGGTCATTCCTGTTTTTTCAGTCGGTTGTAATTTTTGTTGATGTCTACGTTATATTTAAATTTTCCGAGATGATAATTGACAAAACCAAATATGCGCTTCTTTATCTTATCGGTTACTGTATTTTAATGGCGGCAATAACAATTGACGATTATGCGCTTGTCGGAAATATTGCAATGCGTGTCGGATTTATTTTACCCGTTTCATTCTCGATATATATTGTTATATCATACATTATTCAGGCTTTGAGATTATTGGAGACAAATAAAGCCGAAAAAAGAAATGCGGAACTTTCAAGACAAATAGCCGAACTTAACAACACACTTATGCTGAGCCAAATTCAGCCGCATTTTCTTTACAATGCACTTAACACAATAAAATATCTTGTAAGAAAAGACCCGAAAACAGCAGAAAGTGTTATTGTTAAATTTTCTTCTTATCTGCGTGCCAATATGGATTCTTTAACACATAAAGAGCCGATACCGTTAAGTAAGGAGATTGAACATGTTAAGAATTATACCGAAATAGAAAAAATTCGCTTCGGTGAACGCTTAAATGTTAATTTTGATATTAAATGCGAAAACTTCAGCGTACCTCCGCTTACGGTTCAGCCGATTGTTGAAAATGCAATAAAGCACGGCGTAAATCAAAAACCCGAAGGCGGAACGGTAAATGTTTCCACATTTGAAGATGATAATAATTATTATATCGAAGTTTCTGATGACGGTGTGGGATTCGATGTAGACGAAGTTAAAGACGACGGCAGAAGTCATGTGGGTATATCCAATATAAAAGAACGTCTTAAAACTTTACTAAATGCAGATGTTTCCGTTGAAAGTGATGTCGGCAAAGGAACCGATATTTTAATAAAAATTCCGAGAGGTGAACAAAATGAGAATAATGGCGGTTGATGACGAAATCTTTGCACTTGAGGATTTTGAAATGACTTGTCGTGACATAGGAATACAGGATGAAATTGTGAAATTTTATAATCCGCTTGAGGCTTTGAACTATGCTTCGACAAACCGTGTGGATATAGCGTTTCTTGATATAGAGATGCCTATAATAAAGGGTATTGACCTTGCAAAAAAAATAAAAGAATCAAACAAAAATGTGCGGATTATTTTTGCTACGGGTTACAGCGAATATGCACTTGAGGCATTCGGTGCAGATGCCGTCGATTATGTTATGAAACCATACGAGCCGGAAACCATAAAAAAAGCAATAGATAAAGCGTTGCTTATTAAGGATGTCGAAACGGAAAACCGCATTTTCGTAAAAACTTTCGGCTATTTTGATGTTTTTGTTGACGGTAAAACAGTTCAGTTTTCGAGCGCAAAGTCAAAAGAACTGCTTGCAATTCTCGTAGACAGAAACGGCGGTATCGTAAATTCCGAACAGGCAATTAAAAAACTCTGGCCTGAGAGAGAATATAACGATACTTTGCAGTCTTTGTTCAGAAAAGTTCTTAAATCTTTAAGAGTGGCTCTTGAAGAAGCCGGAATACCCGAAATATTTATAGACAACAGAAATCAGAGAAGCGTTGATAAATCACGGTTCAGTTGTGATTATTACGATTTTGTTGCCGGTAAAAACCTCGTTAACAGAAAATACTACGGGAAATATATGGAACAGTACGAATGGGCAAAGGAAACAGAGAAAAAACTCAATATGAGTTATTACAGATGATGCGTTTAAGGAGTAACATTTATTATGAATTTTATTTTGAATTTTGATTGGGCTGTTTTCGGATTTTTTGAAAAACTCTGGAATCCGGTTCTTAATGTTATAATGTCACTTATTACATATCTCGGTGATTCGGGAATAGTATGGATAGTTCTTACATTGTGTCTTCTCATTCCTCAGAAGACAAGAAAGTTAGGCGTATATATGGCGCTGTCACTCGCAATAGGCTCTCTTATTAACGATGTTATTTTAAAAGAAATAATTCAGCGCCCACGCCCGTTTAACTATACGGGTTGGCCCGAAACGTTCAATTTCCCGAATTTTGTAGGCAAGCCGTCAAGCTGGTCTTTTCCGTCGGGTCATACGGCAAGTTCGTTTGCCGCAGCATTCCCGCTTCTTTTAAAGGCAAAAAAGAAATTCGGCATACCTGCGTTTGTTCTTGCTTTTCTTATAGGGCTTTCAAGAATTTATGTTCATGTTCACTATCCTACGGATGTTCTTGCCGGTATGGTTGTCGGAATGGTTTCTGCCGTAATTTGTGTAGTTGTTACGGATAAACTTATTTACGGCAAACTTATTCCTTATTTTAAAGCAAAGAAAATCGGTTGAGGGAAATGATATGAAAAAATTTTGGAATGTGTTTTCCGTGATTTTTCTTCTGACGGTTCATTCGCTTTTGTGTCTGCTTTATAAAGTGACGTATTATTCGGGTAAAATTGATATTTACAGCGGTTTTCGATATTATTTTCCTTTAATGGTATTCTTTTTGGGTGCGCCGCTTCTGTATTGGACTTGCGGCAGACTTTTCAGTAAAAAAGTCGATAAAAAAGTCTATTCGATTTCCGTTTATGTAATTTTCGGTATGGTTGCCGTGTTTGCGGTAGTTTCGTTTTTTGTTCCGGAATATCTCGATATTTATGCAAGCATAAATGCGCCGTCATATATGTATTATCTTCTTTTTGCAGACAGCGTAAAATATATAGCCGTGCCGTCTATGGCTGTTTCCGCACTGTTCCCTGCGGTTTTTTCAAGAATAGGCTGTATGAAACGGCAAAGAACGAATAACGAAATCACTATGGAAGAAGTAGAAGAAAAACTCAAAAGCGGAGAAAAAGAATTATAAAGTAATCCGGTGTTATTTATGAAGAAAATATTTTTAAATCAAAAAATGAGTTATCTTAAAGTAGTGGTTTTTGCGGTGATTACCGCTGTTGTTACGGCAGTTTTAAAACTGTTGCCGTTTCTTGAAAACACTTCTTTTCAGGATATTGCAATTTCATATGAATGTTGGTTTTTGTTTGCTCTTTATATAATTATGAACTGCAAAAAGCCTCTTGAAGCATCTGTTAAGACTTTTGTGTTTTTCCTTATAAGTCAGCCGCTTATATATCTTATTCAGGTTCCTTTTTCGGATTTGGGCTTCGGGCTTTTCGGGTATTATAAATATTGGTTTATTATAACTCTGCTGACACTTCCGGGTGCGGCGGTTGCATTCCTTGTAAAAAAGAAAAATATTTTGTCCGCTTTGGTACTTTCGGTTGCAACCTGCTTTATTTCGTATATTGCCGCCGATTATTTCCGGCGGGTAAAAGCGCATTTTCCGTATCATATAATCAGTTTTGTTTTCTGTATTTTCCTTGTTGTTTTTTTCGCTGTAACATTCCTTAATAAAAAGTCTTTCAGAATACTTGTTTTTGTGCTTTCGTTACTCGCATTTTCAACATCGCTGTTTGTTTTAAAGCCTGATGATTTGCAAACGATAGAACTTCCCGAAGGTAATTGGGAATATACAGCGGAGACTCCCGATATATGCAGTATTAAGATGACAGATTCAGATACAGCACAAATAACTGCAGAAAACGAGGGTACATCGCTTATAACATTTACTTCAGAAAACGGTGAAAAAGAAGAATATCTTATAACCGTAAGCGGAGGAAGTATTACAATAAACCAATTTGATTAAAAAGTAATGTAAATGAATTTTTTGAATTTCTTGGTGGTGAAAGAATGTCGCATATCGGTAAGAGTACAGATAAAAAAGGTGAATGGCAGAATATTGTTAAAACATATAAGGCAAAAAATGCTACGATAAGCGAACTTTTTACAGATGATGAACTTCGTATAAGGATACTGTTTTTCAATGTGTATCTGCTTTTCGGTTTTATTTCAATCGGTATGACCGTACTCAATTTTTATACCGGATGGCGTGCTTTAATGGTATCTACGCTTGTTTTCGGTTTGGTAAATATATTAAATGTTGTTTTGTGTTTTGTTTCAAAAACAGCCGAATTTGCTACGAGAATTCTTTTTGCGGTTGAAAGCTGTCTTTTGTTTCTTTTCTTTGCAATAGTCGGTGAGCCGGAGGGTTTCAGTATTATATGGGCGGCGGTTCTCCCCACTTGCGGAATGCTTCTTTACCGTCTTAAATACGGAACTATTCTTGCGGGAACACAGCAGATTATTCTGTTTCTTCTTTTCTGGACTCCGTTTGGGAAAAATCTTCTTATGTATGATTATACGGAGACTTTTCTTTTCCGTTTTCCCATACTTTATATGGCGTTTTTTGCCGCCGGAATACTTTTTGAGTTTGTAAGAAGCAACACACAAAGCGAACTCTTAAAAACCCGTGACGAATATGCATATCTTTCAAACCACGATACATTGACGGGGCTTTTTAACCGCTACGGCTTTAACCTTCATATAGATGAACTTATGAAGCAGAAAAACAAAAGCGGATATTCTTTTGCAATTATGGATATTGACCATTTTAAAAATGTTAATGATACCTACGGTCACGGTAACGGCGATATTGTTCTTAAAAAAGTTGCTTCCGAAATCAGAGATGCGGTAGGTGATGACGGAATAGTGTGCCGTTGGGGCGGCGAAGAATTTTCGATTCTTTTTGACGGTACAAAAAATTCCTCGGAGATTTGTAATAATATAATAAACGGTCGCAGAATGAATGATTTTGTTTTTGACGGTAAGGTGTGTCACGTTACAATAAGTATAGGACTTTTAAAGGTCGGCGCAGGCAAAAAACTTTCTCCGTCGGAAATCATTACAAAATCCGATGCAAATCTTTATAAATCAAAAACCTGCGGCAGAGACAGGTTGACTGAAAGTTGTATACAATAAATAAAACCATGTGTTCCCGCATTTATTGCAGAACGAAAAGTAAGAAAGGTGATTATTACGGACGGTCTTTATAATTCGGTATGTATTACTTCCGTTGCTCCCGCATTTTTAACGGCGGCGGGAATAAAACACGAAAAAACGGAAGAGGAAAATAAAATTCTTCTTGATTTAAAAAACAAAAAAGTCGGAAATGAAGATATAGACAGAGTGATTATTTATAATCCCGATGCCGTTGCGCTTTGGGTTTTCCAAAAATATACAAACCTCTTTTCCGAGGCGTTTTTATGCTCCGATATTGCAATGCCCATGCTTTCGGTTATGCCGAGTGTAACCCCCGTTTGCTTTGCTTCTATGTATACGGGTGTAATGCCAGAAGTTCACGGAATAAGAAAATATACAAAACCCGTTCTTAAACAGGCTACGATTTTTGATTATTACATAAAAGCGGGTAAAAAATGCGCCATAGTATCTACCGAGGGCGACAGCATTTCAATGATTTTTCTTGAAAGGGAAATGGATTATTTTATTTACGAAACAGAGGAAGAAGTAAATAAAAAGGCTTTTGAACTTATTAAAGAAGATAAATATGATTTGATTGTTGTGTATAACGGTGATTATGACGGAAATATGCACAAGGTTTCGCCGGAGGGTGAAGCGGCTATGGATGCACTTAAGAGAAACATAGCAACATATTCCGAAATAGTTAAATGTGTAAAAGAAAATTGGAAAAGCCACAATGTTCTTTACGGCTTTTGCCCCGACCACGGCTGTCACGAAAT
>JAZUHA010000123.1:0-4531 GCA_045641485.1 Acutalibacteraceae bacterium | reverse complement strand
ATGCATTAAATTATATAAATATGCGAAAACGGAAAATTTTTGCTTTAATTTTTTAAAATTTATGAATTTTATTTAACAAATGTTTAATAAAAGTTTGACAAATTCAAAAAAAATATATATAATAGACGGGCGTAAATATGGAGTTGATTATATGAAAAAAGAAAACGCATTTTTCAAGAGAATAAAATATATACTTCCGGTATCGCTTTTCTTTGTGTTTACCGTGTTGTTTTACGGTCCTTTAAGCCTTTATCTTCCCAATTCGCAGGAACTTTGGTTCGGCATCGGAACAGCTCTTAAAATTACGGGAGTTATCTCTGTTGCGGTTCTTGTTTTATCTACTGCAATAGGTGCCGTTTTGCCGTCGAAATTAAGGACTGTTTATACAAAACTTGTTTTCGGCGTGTCTCTTGCGTTTTATGTTCAGGGCAACTTCATAAAAATGAATTACGGTGTTCTTGACGGAACGGATATAAACTGGGGCAGTACCAAACAGTTTGTTATAAACGGTGTTATTTGGGCTGTTTGTATTGCACTTCCGTTTGTTTTGGGAACCGTAATTAAAAAGATAAAAAAATCAAGAAAAAATAAGGCTCCTTTAAAAATTACAACTATGAAAGTGCTTATGGCGCTTTCTCTCTTCCTTGTTGCCGTACAGGTACCCGCATTTATTTCACAGGCGGCAGGGTATAAGCCGAATGCACAGGGCGATTTGCAGGTAACAAATGAGCGTGAGTACGAACTTGCAAAAAAAGATAATGTAATAATATTCCTTGTTGATACTTTGGACGAGCAGTATTATAACAACTTTCTTTCAAGACATCCCGATTTTACAAAGGATTTAGACGGTTTTGTGCAGTACGATAATACCACATCTGCCGGTATAAGAACCATACTTGCCGTTCCGTCTATGCTTACGGGCAAGCCGTATCTTCGTGAAAATCTTTTTTCGGATTATTTAGAGAATATCTGGTCAAAGGAAAACGTTCTTTCACTTATGAAAAAAGACGGCAGAGATGTAAGAGTGTTTACGGAGCCGACGTATTTTTCGGAAAAGACCGCCGGGTATGTTGACAACTTTAATGTTGATTCAACCGTGGGCTCTTACAGGATACTTGCCGTAAAGTTATATAAACTGACTCTTATGAAATTTGCTCCTCAGTTTTTAAAACAGTACTTTTTTGTAAATACATCGGAGTTCGGTGATGCAAAAGCTTCAAAAAACGTGACCGATCTCTTTACCGTAAACGATGCGCAGTTCTATAAATCTTTCAGAAAAAACGGGTTTACCGTAAGCGGAAATTATGATAAAGCATTCAGGTTCTATCATCTTCACGGCGCACATGCTCCGTATACGCTTACAAAGAACGGAAATGCAAAAAAGAACGGCAAAACTTCCTGTAAAGAACAGGTTGAAGGTACGCTCGTTTCCATTAAAGAAATGATAAATCAATTAAAAGAAAAAGGGCTGTACGATTCCGCTACAATCGTTATAGCGGCAGACCACGGAGACAAAAATAAAGCACAGTGGCCGGCATTCATTATGAAAGAGGCGGGAGCAAAAGGTAAATACTCTGTTTCAAAAGCACCTGTTTCGTTATTCGATTTCCCCGTATATATGTCTTCGCTTGCAGGCGGTAAACTTCCGTTTAACAAATACGGTAAGGATATAAAATCGCTTAAAGAAGATACCGAAAGAGAAAGAACGTTTTTTGTTAATACATCGGGAAGCAGCCGTCTTGCCGTTGTAGAGTATAAAACAAAAAGCACGGCAGATGATTTTGACAGTGTTGTTAAAGTTTCTTCGCATAAAGATCCGAAAGGCATAAATACTCCGTATAAACTCGGTGAAAAACTTTCTTTCGGTACGGAATCCACAGGTAACCGCTATTGTACCGAGGGCTTCGGCAATAATACCGGATTCGGAACAAAGGTATTCGGTCCGTGTGCAAAACTTACCGTTCCGATTAAAAATCTCCGTAAAAGCGCAGAACTTAAAGTAACGCTTACTCCGCTTAAGAGACACTGCAAAAATACAACTTTAAAAATAAAAGCCAATGGTCAGACTGTATTTGAAAATAAACTTACACCGGAACTTGTTTCGGGCGATATCGTGTTTACAATTCCCGCAGATGTATTCAAAAAAGCGGATAAAAACAAACTGAACCTTGATTTATTGTTTACGGATATTCCCGAAAGCGAAATGGAAGTACCCGTAAAAGAAAGAACTCTTGTTTTTGCGATTAAAGACTTGGTTATTGAGGAGAATAAGTAATGGAAGTAATCAGTAAATTTTTAAGCGTGATAATGGATTGGTGCTACGGTTTTTGCGGAAACTACGGTGTAGCCATAATTCTTTTCACATTCATTTCCAAAATAGTTCTTCTTCCCGTTTCACTGTGGACTTATTTCAATTCAATAACAATGATAAAAATTCAGCCGGATATTAACTTTTTAAAGATAAAATATTACGGTCAGAAAGATACGATAGCAGAAGAACAGTCAAAACTCTTTAAAGAGAAAAAATACCGTCCTCTTGCTTCTATCGTACCTACGGTAGTGCAGCTTGTGCTTCTTATGGGCGTTGTTGAGGTTATTAAAATCGGTATAAAAAATCCTGCCATAGATATGACATTTTTCGGTCCGGTTGTGCTCGATAAAGTTCCGAGTGTTGACGGTATTAAGTATATCTGGTCTCCGCTTGTAGCCGGTTTTGCTTCGTGGGTACTTTGTGTTGCGCAAAATGCAAGCAATGTACTCCAAGCGGAACAGTCGAAATTTAACAAATACGGCACAATGGTGCTTTCCGTAGGGCTTTCGCTTTACCTCGGCTGGTTCGTTTCCGTGGGAACTGCTTTTTATTGGGTTTGCAGTAACCTTTTTGCAGTTCTTCAGATGTATATCTGCAATGCAATAGTACGTCCGAGAAGATTTGTGGATTACGAAAAACTTGAAGAAAGCCGTAAGATACTTTCGGAACTTCAGGATATAGGAAAAAAGAAAAAAGAAGGCTTTTTCTCACCGGTTAAAAAGCGTGAAAGAGCAGATTATAAGAGGTTTTTCTCGGTTGTAAACAAGCACCTTGTATTTTATTCCGAAAGCAACGGTTTTTATAAGTATTTTAAAGATTTTATCGAATACATACTCAAACATACCAATATCACAATCCACTATGTAACAAGTGACCCCGATGATAAGATTTTTGAACTTGCGAAAACCGAGCCGAAAATAAAACCTTATTATATAGGCGAAAACAAACTTATTACACTTATGATGAAACTTGATGCCGATGTTGTTGTAATGACAATGCCGGATCTTGAAAACTTCCATATTAAAAGAAGTTATTTAAGAGACGATATTGAATACATTTTTGTTCAGCACGGTGTCGGCAGTAACAATATGGGTATGAGAAAAGGTTGTGTAGACCATTTTGATACCGTTTTCTGTGCAGGTCCTCACCAACGTGAAGAAGTGGAAAAAACCGAGATTGCATATTCTCTTAATAAGAAAAAACTTGTTGACGTAGGTTATCCGCTCATAGATAATATGAGAAGAGATTATCTCTCCAAAGAACATAAAGAAAACGAGAAAAAGAAAATCCTTATTGCACCATCTTGGCAAAATGATAATATTGTAGACAGTTGTCTTGAAGAAATACTTGACTCTTTAAAAGGAAAAGGTTATGATATCATCGTAAGACCTCACCCGCAGGAAGTCAGACTTAAGCAGGAATATATGTCCACTCTTAAGGAAAAATATAACGGTGACGGAATAGAAGTACAGACTGACTTTTCGTCTAATAATCCGATTCTTGAAGCAGACCTTCTTATTACGGACTGGTCGGGCATAACGTGGGAATATGCTTTTACAAAACAAAGCCCCGTTCTTTTCATAGATACCGCTATGAAAGTTATGAACCCGGAATATCAGAAAATAGATACCGTTCCGCTTAATATTCTTTTAAGGGACAAACTCGGCAAAAACCTTAAACTTTCGGAACTTGATAAAGTTCCCGAAACGGTTGATTACCTTATTAAAAACAGCGGAATGTATCACGAAAAAATAGGTGAACTCTATAACAGATATATTTACAATCCCGGTACTTCTGCCGAGGTTGGCGCAAAATATATAATTAAAACAATTCAGGAAAAAATTTCTTCTAAAGGGGAAACTAAAAAATGAAAAAGACAATGAAAATTTTCGGTTTTGCACTTTCCGTTATGTTGTTAACATCTCTTATGCTCGGTGTAAACGGCAGTGCGTATATTGACCCGTCTGTTATGACATACCTTATTCAGGCTATTGCTGGTGTGGCTATTGCTGTAGGTGCCGCAGTAGGTATTTATTTCAGAAGAGCAAAAAAGAAAATCAATAATAAACTCGGCATTGATGAAAATGCAAACAAAGAAGTAGAAAGTGATGAAATCGTTGTCAATACAGATGACGAGGACTGATAACAAAAAGTTAAAAAACAAAAGTATAATTATTTATTTGTTTATTGCGGTATTTTGTGTGTTGTTATCTGCTTTTG
>JAZUHA010000122.1:0-2109 GCA_045641485.1 Acutalibacteraceae bacterium | reverse complement strand
CGACCCGTCCCGATACTCTTTTCGGCGTAACATTTATGGTTATGGCTCCCGAGCATCCGCTTATTGACAAATATGCCGATAAAATCGGAAATATGGACGATGTAAAGGCTTACAGAACGGAATGTGCTAAGAAGACAGAATTTGAAAGAACTCAGCTTGTAAAAGACAAAACCGGCGTTAAACTCAAAGGTTTTGAAGCAATTAACCCAGTAAACGGCAAAAAAATCCCGATATTCATTTCCGACTATGTTATGATGGGCTACGGTACGGGCGCCATTATGGCTGTTCCCGCACACGATGAGAGAGACTTCGACTTTGCAAAAAAATTCGGCATTGACATAATTGAAGTAATCAAAGGCGGAAATACGGACGAGGGCGCATACACCGGCGACGGTGAAATGGTAAACTCCGAATTCCTCAACGGTTATAAAAAGAAAAAAGAGTCCATTGAAAAAATGCTTGAATATCTCTCGGAAAAAGGCATAGGCGAAAAAGGCGTTCAGTATAAAATGAAAGACTGGGCATTTAACCGTCAGCGTTATTGGGGCGAGCCTATTCCGATAGTTCACTGCGAAAAGTGCGGAATGGTTGCTGTTCCTTATGACGAACTTCCGCTTAAACTTCCCGAAGTTGAAAACTTCCGCCCGGGTTCTGACGGCGAAAGTCCTCTTGCAAAAATCGATTCATTCGTAAACTGCAAATGTCCGAAATGCGGCGGAGATGCAAAGCGTGAAACAGATACCATGCCTCAGTGGGCAGGCTCTTCATGGTACTTCTTGCGCTATATTGACCCGAAAAATGACAAACGCTTTGCCGACATGGATAAACTCAAATATTGGGGACAGGTTGACTGGTACAACGGCGGTATGGAGCATGTAACACGCCATATGATTTACTCCCGCTTCTGGCATAAATTCCTTTATGACCTCGGTGAAGTTCCTTTCGCTGAGCCGTATGCAAAAAGAACGGCACAGGGACTTATCTTAGGACCCGACGGCGACAAAATGAGTAAATCAAAAGGTAATGTTGTTGACCCGAATGAGGTTGTAAGTTCTCTCGGCGCAGATGTTCTTCGTACTTATGTTTTGTTTATGGGAGACTATGAAAAAGCCGCTCCGTGGTCAGAAAACAGTGTTAAGGGCTGTAAGAGATTTATTGACCGTGTATGGAATCTTCAGGATATTCTTGTTGACGGGGACGAATATTCAAAAGAACTTGAAACAAAATTCCACAAGACCGTAAAGAAAGTATCCGAAGATATTGAAAATATGAAGTTCAATACGGCTATAGCCGCCATGATGACACTCCTTAACGACATTTACGACAAAGG
Source organism: Acutalibacteraceae bacterium (assembly GCA_045641485.1). Classification (GTDB taxonomy): domain Bacteria; phylum Bacillota; class Clostridia; order Oscillospirales; family Acutalibacteraceae; genus DTU089. The sequence continues at coordinate 779 of JAZUHA010000122.1, read as the reverse complement.
TTCTGTAACAAAAGGCGAACTTAAAACATTCCTTACAATTCTCAACCCGTTCGCTCCTCATGTTACCGAAGAAATCTGGGATCGGCAAAACTTCGGCGGTATGCTCGCAAACGGGAAATGGGCGGAGTACGATGAAGCAAAAACAGTTGATGCAACAATAGAAGTTCCCGTTCAGATTTGCGGTAAACTCCGTGCAACTGTTGCTATTAACAAAAACGCAGACTCCGAAACTGCAATAGCTGCTGCAAAGGCTGACGAAAAAGTAAAAGAAATCCTTGCTGACAAGACAATTATCAAGGAAATTTATGTTCCCGGCAAAATCATAAATATTGTTGCAAAATAAAATCATAACATTTTAATATTTTGTATTTTTATTCACCTCTTTTGCATATTTATTGACAGACACAAGTTTTCGTTGTATAATATGCAAACAGAGGTGAATTATTTTGACATCATTAAAAGGAAAAGATTTTTTAAAACTGCTTGATTTTTCTAAAGAGGAAATCGAATATTTTATTTCCGTTGCAGAAAAACTCAAATATCAAAAGAAAAACAATATCCCCCACAGATTATGTGAGGGTAAAAATATCGCTCTTATTTTTGAAAAAACAAGCACAAGAACAAGATGCTCCTTTGAGGTAGCAGCTCATGATATGGGGATGGGAGCAACTTATCTTGACCCAAAGAGCTCACAGATAGGTAAAAAGGAGAGCATTGCTGATACTGCAAGGGTACTTGGCAGAATGTTTGATGGTATAGAATACAGAGGATATGGTCAG
>JAZUHA010000121.1:0-1811 GCA_045641485.1 Acutalibacteraceae bacterium | reverse complement strand
TATTTTTTTCTTATTATATTATATTTTACCGTTTGTGTCAATTTAATATATAAATAAACACAATCACGTTAAATTCGGTTGCATTTACAAAAAAATGTAGTATAATCGGTTTATAAACAGAAAGGAGTTAAACATTATGCTTAAAATAAGAGCCGAAAAAATCACAAATGAAAATTTTGCACCGTTCGGTCGTTTTTACGATATGGCAAATCCGCAGGGATATGCCCTTACGGGTGAATTACACCGTTTTTTCCCCGACAGACTTACCGCCGGTGCATGGAAAAATCTTGCATTTTCACCCATTCTTGTAAAAAAGCCGAGTGAATATATCATAACTCAGCAGGAGTTCCACAACACGACATGGGAAATGATACTTCCTCTTAATGACGATATGATTATTCACTGCGCTCCCGCTTCGGCAGGTGTTTCGGTAAACGAATATGCGAAAGCATTTATTGTACCGAAAAATACACTCGTACTTATTAACGCCGCCATTTGGCATCTTGCACCGCTCCCCGTTAATGTACCGGAACTCAGTGCAATGATAGTTCTGCCCGAATGCACATACGCCGAGGACTGCACCGTTGTTAACCTTACCGATGACCAAAAATTTGAAATAGAACTTTAAACATTATTTTTACAGGAGGAATTATAATGGCAATTATTAAACTTATTATCACTTGTTTACTTTCACTTACACAAATTCTTACACCGTATTTCAGTTTTGCATTTCAGGGCGGAATTGACCAACACTATGATTTTTGGCATTATACCGATGTTTTTAACGAAGATGATGCCGCAGTTCTTGAAAAAGACCCCGATAAAGATTTTGTAATTCTTAACTTTTCGGATGTTCAACTCAATCCGGGAAATGTTTACAGCGAAAACGGCGAAAAATCATACGAACTTATTAAAAAATGCGTCAACGATATAAAACCCGATTTAATTACCCTTACGGGTGATAACTGCTCAAGTGCCGTAGGCTATATAGAACTTATTAAGTTACTTGATTCATTCGATATTCCGTGGGCTCCCGTTATGGGAAATCACGACGGACAAAACGGCAACAGAATTGAAGAAGCAAGGGTTGCTTATCAGTTTGTTAATGCAAAAAACTGCCTTTTCAAATTCGGTCCGCAGGATATGGGCTACGGAAACTACATAATCAACATTACCGAAAACGGCAAAATAATACACACTCTGTTTATGGTTGATACTCACTCCGATGCCGGAGATACAGAAAAAGGTATAGTAAACTACGGCATAAATGAAGACGGTACTTATAACATCGGCTATGACCATCTTTGGGAAAATCAGATTGAATGGTACAAGTGGGCTGTAAACGGCATTACAAAACTTGCCGGCAATACCGTTGAAAGTTCTGTATTTATGCACATTCCGTGCTACGAGTACAGAACCGCAAGAGATTTAATGTGCGACGAAATAACAAACGGCAACGGCGAAACGGAATATGTTATTAAACCCGAATACAGAACAGGCTCAAATATGGGCACTCTGCGTGAACCAATTTGCTCACCCGAGGGTAACAACGGTTTCTTTGACACCTGCTTAGAACTCGGCTCCACAAAAACCATGGTGGCGGGACACGACCACACAAACGATATGGCACTTAACTACAAGGGTATAAACCTTGCTTACTCTTTAAAAGGCGGTCTCGGCTCTTATTGGGATGCCGACAAGTTAGGCGGCTCCGTTCTTACCGTAAGCTCCGACGGAAGTGCTTCGTTCTCACATTATTTTGTAAGATTTGAATAATAGTACTGAGTTTTAAGTTTTCAGATTTCAGTTTT
>JAZUHA010000120.1:0-2681 GCA_045641485.1 Acutalibacteraceae bacterium | reverse complement strand
AAAAACTGCACCGGTCAGAGTGCAGAATAAAGTAAAAAACAATATTTGATAAAACAAATCGAATGCTGTAATATATTAGCGGTACATTCGTACCCTTTGAGGTTGCCATAACGGTGGACGGTTAAGTCTTGCCCCTCTTGAGGGGGTGTTGCCAATGGAGTACATGATTCTAATTTTGATTATACTGTTATATTCTATAGTAGCGATAAAAAAGAAATAACCGCCCTGTCTCCAAACTGGCGGTTATTTCTTAATAACTAACTTTTGGGGCTAACCGTCTATCGGTAACCTCACTGTTATTATTATAGCAACAAAATTTAATTTTGTCAAATAATTTTTAAGTCATTTGTAATTCAACATTTAAGGTACAAAACAACGCCAAAGAAATATATACAGAATCAAAGGAAGTTATTGTACCGAAAGAGGATAAAAACCTTTGCTATTTAAAATGGTCTGTTCCCGAAAATCTTATTTTGGCTGACCCGAATTTAACCGAAAGTATGAAATCGGGTTACGGATTCAGAATAAACAGCAGTATGAAGATTTCAGAGGTTTCGGGATGTCTTACTCCGAATGCTTCGGCATACACAGACATTCAGAGAATTGTCGCAAGATTTCCGGAGTTTATGTATAAGTCGGGTAATAACTATTCAAAAACGCTTATATGAACAAAGATACCGGATATTTTGAATTTCCGTTTAAGAGGGGTAAAGTATTAAATATAGCAATTTTACCACCGTTAACTTGACATTTTGAATGGTTTATGTTATGTTTATGGTCGGAGGCGAAATAAATGAGTACTATAAAACCCGAAAGACTTTATCCGAGAGAAAAGTACCTTTCCAAGATTCGCGGATTTTATCACGAATGTGAAATCATCAAAGTAATTACCGGAGTAAGACGCTGCGGAAAGTCTTCTATTATGAAAATGATTATCGGTGAACTTACGCAACAGGGCGTTTTGGAAGATAATATTTTATACTTCAATCTTGATAAGCGTCCGTATATTCATATTAAAAAACCCGAACAGCTTGATAAACTGATTGAGGAGCATTACCGTAAAGATGCGTTGCAATATCTTTTTATTGATGAAATGCAGAATGTAAAAGATTATGAAACGGTTATAAATTCTTGGCGTGAAGAAGGCAATCTGTCGATTTTTCTGACGGGTTCAAACTCGTATTTGCTCAGCGGTGAGCTTGCAACAAAGCTTACCGGACGGTATCTGGAATTCAATGTACTGCCTTTAACATTGGATGAGTTTGTTGAAATCAAAAGGTTTTTCGGCAAAACCGTTCCGACGGATTCGGCAGAGCTTTTAAACGATTATATTTATGAGGGCGGTTTTCCGTATACCGTAAAGCTCGATACACTTACGGATAAACGAACTTATGTAAGCGGACTGATTGAAGAAATTTACAAAAAGGATATTTTAAAACGAATCAAAATCAGAAACCGAACGGTTTTTGATGCCGTAACGAAATATCTTATAAGCAATTTCGGAGCAACGGTAAGCATTCAAAATATAGTAAATGACCTTGCCGGCAGCGGAATATCGACAAAGACCGATACGGTAAGCCGCTATATTGAAGCGTTAGTCAGTGCAAAAATTATAATGCCGTGTGACCGTTTTGATATGAAATCAAGAAAATCGCTCAAGGGCGAAAAGAAATATTATCTTTCGGATTTTTCGTTCTATTATGCAATGAACACGGACAACCGGATTAACTACGGACCGGCTCTTGAAAACATTGTTTATAATTATGCAGTAAGCAGGGATTATAAAGCGAGTGTCGGCAGAATAGGAAAACTCGAATGTGACTTTATTTTCCGTGACAAAGAGCTTTCGTATTCGTATGTTCAGGTTGCGTATACAATTCTTGCAAGCAAGGATACCGAAGACAGAGAATATAAAAGTCTTGAAGCGATAAGCGGCGATAATTATCCGAAATATGTTATCACAACCGATAAGTTACTTCAAAACCGAAACGGAATAAAGCATTTAAATCTTGCAGATTTCATTATCTCGCAAAAAGATTTTTAAACAAAACAAAATCATATATCAAAGGGGCTGTGACGAAATAGAAATTTCGTTGCAGTCCCTTGTCTTTGAGAAAAAGGTTGTAAAAAAGTTAATAACTTTCTGAAATCTACTAAAAATGTGTATAACTTTCACAGCAGCACGGATTTTGTGTTGCTGTGTTTTTGGTTTTATTTGATTTTGGTCGGTTTAAGCCGTAAGTTTTTTGAACAACTGCGTTCCGGTTCGGTTTTGCTGAATCTTTGAATGGTATTTGTTAATATTGTAAGCCATTGCAAGTAGCAGAATTTCAGTCTTTACTTTCTTGTTTCCTCTGAGTAAAAACTGTCTGAAAGGCATTGCTTATAAAACGCAAAAATCTTTTAAAACTGCCGCCGAGAATCGGGCAAAGGGTAGAGTGTAACATAATTGCAGTAGGTAAAACAAAAATGCTTTGCAGTTACGGTGGTTTTGATATCACGCTTCAATCAAAGCAGGCGTCTTACGCTATGCTTTCCGATTTGCGTGAACGCTTCCATACCGGAGAAGTAAGGGCGGCAATAGTAAAAGAATTAAAGAGTGAAAACAGCACTATAGTTCTTTCGATAAAAGAAGCACAGCCCCATCCCTTTGACGGGATAGAGCTGCGACATCCCATTCA
>JAZUHA010000119.1:0-3821 GCA_045641485.1 Acutalibacteraceae bacterium | reverse complement strand
TCAAGCACATCTTTTGCATCATAAACATCGCCGTTACCGAGTGTGTTTGCAAGTTTTGTTTTAAAGCCCTCGGGAGCGGTAATATCAACAGTTACAACATTGCTTTCGCATTTAACATCAACAAGACCGTCAAAAATACCTGCGGCTGTTTTAACACTTTCGATACTGTCACCCGTCAAAACAAAGTTAAGAGTAAATTCCTGTGTATTTTCCGATACAACGGAAGCACAGTTATATGATTTTACGGTATTTGTTCTTAAAGTCGGGAAAGCATATACCGCATTGCAGAGTTCAGAAAAAATATTGCTGAAAGTATCGCCGTTAAATGCACCCTTACTGTAAAAATCATAATCGCCTACGGTAATTGATTTTCCCGTAAAGCAGTCGCCTACAGCGGTTTTAACGGCACCGAACAAACCGCTGAATACAGCCTCGGAAGTAAGACCGCCGTTAACGATTATATTGCTGTTGAGGTTTACATTAACAGCCTCGGGATTTCTTTCGTAAGAAAGTGTAACCAAACCGTCGAGTTTTTTCTCTGCAAGTACGGTGTTGATTTTTTCACATACTTCTTCAAGAACACTCTTAATTTCAAACGGGAAAGTAATTTCACCGGAGAACATACCGCCCTCTACACCTGAAATTGTGGCATAAGCAGTGCCGAGTTCTTTATTTTCGGTATATGTTACTATGTAGTCAACACCTTTTACAAGTGTTTTTCCGTTATATGTAAGAACAAAATCGGGTTCAACTTCGGCACCGGAAAAAATCTGTGTTTCAATTTCCGCCGCAGAATTTTCGGCAGTTTCCGGGTCGCATTTCTGCTGAGGCAAATCTCCGGTTCCGAGAGAAGCATTGATTATTCCGGAATAATCGCCTACGCCGGTTTCACCGTCGCCGTTTGCATCGGCAGCCTTTACAAAAGCGTTGTAGGAAATGCCCATATCCATATTTCCGAAAGATTCTTCGTTAATATGACCGTTTACACTGTTTTCGCAAAGGGAAGCATCTATAACATCTATTACGCCGTCACCGTTAAGTTCGCCGAAAAATACAGCTTCAAAAACGCAAACGGCTTTTTCTTTATTATTTTCTTCCGTGCTTACATAAATCTTTGAACCGGTACCGAAGTATTTGCTGTCGGTAAACATATAATAACCGTCAGCAACCTTTAAATAATTGACAAGGCTTTTTGCACCGATGTCAAAGCCGTATATTATTTTATTTTCCAAATCAATATACGGTACTTTTCCGTCTTTATCTTCTACAGCCGTAATAAGAGAAAAATGAAAGTTTTCACTTTCTCCGGCAAAGGTCATTACGCCGAAGCAGGCATATAATGAACTTAATACAACAAGCAGAGATAAAAGAATTGACAAAAACTTCTTCATAAGACAACCTCCGTTTTGTTATTTTTATAATCCGACATTTGTATAATACAACTAAAATATTGGGCAATTATGAACATTTTGTTAACAAAACATCGTAATTGCCCGAATTTTTCCGCTTTTATATTTCGGGACCTGCTTTTACAAGAGCCATTCCCTTTTCATTAGATGTATATTTGCTGAAATTCTTTACAAATCTTGAAGCGAGATCCTTTGCTTTTTCTTCCCAATCCGAAACATTTTCATAAGTATCTCGGGGATCGAGGATTCCGGTATCAACACCATTAAGTTCCGTGGGAACTTCAAGATTGAAGTAAGGAATTTTCTTTGTGGGAGCGTTATTGATATCGCCGTTTAATATGGCATCAATAATTCCGCGGGTATCTTTTATGGAAATTCTCTTGCCCGTGCCGTTCCAGCCTGTGTTTACAAGGTATGCTTTAGCACCGCTCTTTTCCATTCTCTTAACGAGTTCTTCGGCATATTTTGTGGGGTGAAGTTCCAAAAATGCCTGACCGAAGCAAGCGGAGAATGTAGGTGTGGGCTCTGTTATTCCGCGCTCTGTACCGGCAAGTTTTGCGGTAAATCCGGAAAGGAAATAATACTGAGTCTGCTCGGGTGTAAGAACGGAAACGGGAGGAAGAACACCGAAAGCATCTGCCGAAAGGAATATAACATCCTTTGCCGCAGGAGCGCTTGAAACGGGGCGAACAATATTTTCGATATGGTTAATGGGATAAGAAACACGGGTATTTTCCGTTACACTCTTATCGTCAAAATCTATTTTTCCGTTTTCATCAAGAGTAACATTTTCAAGCAAAGCATTTCTCTTAATGGCGTTATATATATCGGGCTCCGAATCTTTATCAAGGTTAATAACCTTTGCATAGCAACCGCCCTCAAAGTTAAACACGCCGTTATCGTCCCAGCCGTGCTCGTCATCGCCGATAAGAAGTCTTTTCGGGTCTGTGGAAAGAGTCGTTTTACCGGTACCCGAAAGCCCGAAGAATACAGCGGTATTTTTACCGTTCAAATCTGTGTTTGCGGAACAGTGCATAGAAGCAATGCCCTTTAAAGGAAGGTAATAGTTCATCATGGAGAAAATACCTTTTTTCATTTCTCCGCCGTACCATGTATTTATAATTACCTGCTCACGGCTTGTAATGTTAAATACAACCGCAGTTTCGGAATTTAGTCCCAATTCCTTATAATTTTCAACCTTTGCTTTTGAAGCGTTATATACAACAAAATCGGGTTCAAATTTTTCAAGTTCCTCAGCTGTGGGAACGATAAACATATTTTTAATAAAATGAGCCTGCCATGCAACTTCAACTATAAAGCGAACGGACATTCTTGTATCTGCATTTGCACCGCAAAAAGCATCTACAACAAAAAGTTTTTTATTGCAAAGTTCTTTAACGGCAATATCCTTAACGGCTTTCCATGTTTCTTCTGAAGCCGGGTGATTGTCGTTTTTATAATCGTCCGAAGTCCACCATACGGTATCTTTTGAATTTTCGTCCATTACGATAAATTTATCTTTGGGTGAACGGCCTGTGTATATGCCCGTCATAACATTAACTGCGCCGAGTTCACTTACCTGACCTTTTTCATAACCTTCAAGGTCTTTTTTTGTTTCCTCGTTAAAGAGTTCTTCATAAGAAGGATTGTAAACAATTTCGGTTGTACCTGTAATTCCGTATTTTGTCAAATCAAGTTTTTTCATAAATTCCGTACCTCCGTATCTCAAAAATATATAACTAAACACCTGACAAATCTTTACCAAATAAATATATTAACACAATAATGCAATTGTGTCAAGTAGTAACAACAAGTATTCTGTGATTTCTGTGATTTCCGATTTTTCCGATTTTTGGCCTTTTCAACACCATTATATTAAAAAAAGCCGGGCAACATTTAGTTACCCGGTCGTCTTTGTTTAATAAGCTTAATAATCGTATCCGCAGTTAATTGCTTTAAGGTTTATTTCTGCAAGGTCTTTATGTCTTGCGGAAATAACTTTATCAAGACCTTCTTGTAAGTTATCGTAGGAAACAGCGCCTGTTTCTTTTATGAATTTACCTACCATAATCATATTGGCAAGTGTGGGAGCGCCGATATCCTGTGCAAGCTGTGTTGACGGAATATAATAAACATCAACATCTGTTCTTGTAACCTTTCTTTCAATCAAAGTAGAGTCAACAAAAATCTTTCCGCCCGGAACAACATCGTTTTCGTATTTGTCGAGTGACGGCAAATTCATTGCGATAAGTACATCGGGCTTTGAAACAATGGGTGAACCTACCGGCTCGTCTGAAAGGATAACACTGCAGTTAGCGGTACCGCCTCTCATTTCGGGGCCGTAAGAAGGAAGCCATGAAAGCTGTCTGCCCTCTAAAAGACCTTTATAAGCAAGGAATTTACCTGCAAATA
>JAZUHA010000118.1:0-7669 GCA_045641485.1 Acutalibacteraceae bacterium | reverse complement strand
GATGAAAGAAGCAATCCAACCGGACCGGGCAGTAATGTGATCATGCTTGATATCGATCTGCTCACACAGAATAAGACATTTGAAGAAGTAAAAAGAATTGCCGAAACAGGACCAGTATGCAGTGTTCCCGGTATTACTTTTATGTCTTCCCTATCGGATAAAGACGGCAATCTTCTTCATATAATACCCGGGCAGGGGTATAAGTATTATGAAAAGCCGAAATATCAGGTGCTGACGAATTTTTCTCCGTTCAAAGGGGACAGTGAAACACATCCTTGGATGGGCCGGGACAGATATCATACAGCGAAAGAAATGTTGGAGCAGGCTTCGGATGATTTTGATGTAAAGGATTGTTTTGACATTTTGCAAAAAGTTTCACAGGAAGTCTGTCCGACAGTCGTATCCATGGTATTTGATGTCACGGAAATGAAGGTATACTGGTGTGAAAACCGTCAGTGGGATAATATCAACATAAAAGTGTTTGACATACAATAAGGTTTAAGCAGCAAACGCTGTTTGAATAAATATTTTTAACAGGAGAGTGCTTTTTGATTAAGTACAACACACTGGAGATTGCATTGTAACCGGGAGGTTGCGAATACAATCACACAACCTCCCAGTATTGCAGTCAACAATCATCAGGAGGAAAAATCAATGAATAAAAATGACTATACTATTCGTTTAGAGAACAAGAAAGATTACCGTGAGGTAGAAAACCTTGTAAGAGAAAGTTTTTGGAACGTATACCGCCCGGGATGTTTAGAACATTATGTCCTGAAAAATCTGCGAAACGATCCGGATTTTGTACCGGAACTTGATTTCGTAATGGAAAAGGACGGCAAAATTATCGGACAAAACATCTTTGTCAGAACTGTTATAAAAGCAGATGACGGAAGAAAAATTCCGATTATGACAATGGGACCGATATGTATTGCACCGGAACTTAAGCGAAAGGGATACGGTAAAATACTGCTTGACTATTCGCTTGAAAAAGCCAAAGAACTCGGTTGCGGAGCGGTCTGCTTTGAAGGAAATATTTTGTTCTACGGAAAAAGCGGATTTAAGGCAGCAAGTGAGTACGGCATTCGGTATCACGGACTCCCCGAAGGCGAGGATGCATCCTTTTTTCTCTGCAAGGAACTGATTCCGGGATATCTTGACAGAATCACCGGAGAGTATGCAACGCCTAAAGGATATTTTGTCTGTGACGAAAATCCCGGGGAGTTTGCCGCTTATGAGGCTACATTCACCGAAAAAGAGAAACTGAAACTCCCCGGACAACTGTTCTGAACGAAAAGATACCCACGGCTTTACAAGAGGTCGTGGGTATCAATCAGTAACAAACAAATCATTGTCCGTTCTTTGCTCACTTCAATCACGAAGGAGGGTGTGTTATGGGTGAAGGACAGTGTAAGCTGACTGTGTATTTTGATGAACCGTTTTGGGTAGGCGTGTTTGAACGGTACGAAGACGGAAAGTTATCCGCAGCTAAAGTGACCTTCGGTGCAGAGCCGAAAGATAGCGAGGTTTATGAATTCATCTTAAAACACTATTACGATTTGCAGTTCAGCCCTGCTGTGGAAGTTGTTGATAAAGATACAAAAAAGAATCCGAAAAAGATGCAAAGAGATATAAAAAAGTATCTCGGAAAAACGGGAACAGGCACAAAATCTCAGCAGGCACTTAAATTACAACATGAGCAGAACAAACAGAACAGAAAAGTTAAAAGCCGTGAAGAAAAGCACGCAGAGGCAGATCGGCAGTTTGAACTGAAACAGCAAAAGAAAAAAGAGAAGCACAGGGGCAGATGATGCCCTGTGACTTCTCGGTTAAATTCATTTTTCGGAGTAATTCATATGAAAGTTCAAAATATTATTGAAACAAAACGCTTGAAAATATATCCTGCTTCCGTAGAACAGATGGAAGCGTTTATTGCCGCACAGTCGGTTGATGTTCTGAAAGCGGCTTATTCTGAAATGCTGGAGGGCGCATTGACACATCCCGAGCAGTGGGAGTGGTACGCTATATGGATGATTGAACTGAAAGATGGAACGCACATCGGAGACCTTTGCTTCAAAGGGCTTTCAGGAGACGGAGCCACGGAAATCGGCTACGGAATTTCAGAGGAGCATCAAGGCTGCGGTTATGCGACCGAAGCGGTATCCGCACTTGTTGATTGGGCATTGAAGCAGCCCGGCGTATCGTGCGTTACGGCTCAAACGGAAGCGTCCAACATCGCATCTCAAAGAGTTTTGCAAAAATCAGGGTTTATTCCGACGGGAGAAACCGGCGAAGAGGGTCCGCTTTTTGCCCGCAGAATCACAATCCGTCCGGAAGAACATAAGGATTATAAGAGTATTGTTTCCCTAATCTTGCGCTCCTTCAAGGAAGGAACGAACTATTCCGACGGCACAGATATTGTTGCATTAGTGGAGGAAATTCGCAATTCCGAATACTACATTCCGGAGATTTCCTTTGTTGCTGAGTTTGAAGGCGAAATCGTCGGACATTTTCTGTTTTCACGCTTCCCACTGTCAAAGACACCGGAAGGCGGGCACGGCGGAGCGAATGATACCGATATTGTGATGCTTGCCCCCGTCTGTGTCCATGCCGATCGTCTGAGACAGGGCATCGGCTCGGCAATGATCAGACTTGGCATTGAGAAAGTCAAAGAAATGGGCTTTTCGGGTATTATCGTAGAGGGCAATTATCGGTTTTACAATACGGTCGGTTTCAGAATGTCGTCCGAATTCGGTATTTATCCGGTCAGCGGATATCCCATGACTGAGCCGAGATGCCAGATGTGCATGGAGACATACCACGGTTCGCTGAAAGACAAAGGCGGGTATGTTGTTTACGATATGTATTATAACGCATAGTTAAAAAAATCTGATGTATATTCACAGGAAAATCCGCTGTTTTATTGACAATTTTTATCCGTGCTGATATAATCGGAGAGTGATATTTCATTTTCGGGTGACGATTCCGGGAGAGACTGCAAAGTTTTAAATTGCAGAGCCGAAGGGGCAGCAAAAACTCTCAGGCAAAAGGACCGGTTTCCGACGAAACTCCGGAGAGCGCACGGCGCACCGAAGAAGCAATCCGCCTTTGTTCGGGCGGAGAATCTTTCAGGTCTTATACGGGGGCATAAAACACTGTTGTTTTGTGTGACCCTGTATTTTTTTATTTCGGGTCACGGAAAGGAGTTTAAAATGGAACTTAAAACACCGCTCTATGACATTCATGTTGAAGAAGGCGGAAAAATCGTGCCTTTTGCAGGATATTTTCTTCCCGTTCAATACGGTACGGGTGTCATAAAAGAGCACATGGCGGTAAGAGAGGCTTGCGGTATGTTCGATGTTTCTCACATGGGTGAAATCATGTTCACCGGCGAAACGGCTCTCAAAACGCTTAACCACATTATGACAAACGATTTTACCGATATGCCCGTCGGCAAAGTCCGTTACAGTCTTATGTGCAACGAAAAAGGCGGATGTGTTGACGACCTTATCGTCTACAAATTCGGTGAGCAGGAATATTTTGTGGTAGTAAACGCCGCAAACAAAGACAAAGACTATGCTCACATACTCAAAAATCTTTTACCGGGCACAAAGGCGGAAGATATTTCCGACACACTCTCTGAAATCGCTCTTCAGGGTCCCAAAGCCCCCGATATTCTCGGTGAACTTTTAAGTGAAGAATTTATCCCGAAAGGATATTACACGGTTATTAAATCAGCAGTAATAGACGGTATGGACTGCATCATTTCAAGAACGGGCTATACGGGTGAACTCGGCTATGAAATATTTACGAAAAACGAAAACGCCGAAAAACTCTGGAAACTTTTAAGAGAAACAGGCAAAAAATACGGTCTTATCCCATGCGGACTCGGCGCAAGAGACACTTTGCGTCTTGAAGCCGGAATGCCTCTTTACGGCCACGAAACAAGCGAAGAAATTACACCGCTTGAAGCAGATCTCGGTTTCGGCGTAAAACTCGGAAAAGAGGAATTTATCGGCAAAGATGCTCTTATAGCACGGGGCGAACCGAAAATCATCCGTGTCGGTCTTGAGGTTACGGGCAGAGGAATTGTCCGTGAACATCAAGATGTTTATATAGGCAGTAAAAAAATCGGTACAACCACATCGGGAACACACTGCCCCTATATCGGCAAAGCCGTTGCCATGGCACTTATTGATGCAGAATACAGTGAACTCGGCACCGAAGCGGAAGTTGATGTAAGAGGTCGCCGTATACCCTGCAGGGTTATACCGTATGTATTTTATAAAAGACAGAAAAAAACAGTTTAATCGGAGGAATTTAAAATGGCAGAAATTAAAAACGGTTTAAAGTATTCAAAAACACACGAATGGGCAAAAGAAGAAGACGGTCTTTTTGTTATCGGTCTTTCCGATTTTGCACAGGAAGAACTCGGTGATATAGTATTTATAAATCTCCCCGTTGAGGGTGACAGCGTTACGGCAGGCGAAACATTTGCAGATGTTGAATCTGTTAAAGCGGTTTCCGATGTTTATTCACCCGTAAGCGGAACCGTTGCCGAGATTAACGAAGAACTTACGGACAATCCCGCCCTTGTAAACGAAGCACCTTACGATGCATGGTTTATAAAGGTTTCCGATGCACAAGGAGCGGAAGAACTTCTTGACGCAGATGAATATGCTTCATTCTGCGAGAGTGAAAAGGAGTAATAATATGGGTAGTTACATTCCGAACACACGGGATGAACGGCTTGAAATGCTCAAAACCATAGGTTTAAGTTCTGCGGATGAACTTTATTCGGCAGTACCCGAAGAAGCCCGTGTAAAAGAACTTAATTTGCCCGACGGACTTTCCGAGCTTGAAGTAGCCCGAAAAGTAACCGGGGTTGCGGATAAAAACAAACTTTTCGGTTCTGTTTTCCGCGGAGCAGGTTCATATTGCCATTACATTCCCTCAATAGTTAAAACAATTACATCAAAAGAAGAATTTGTTACTGCATATACACCGTATCAGGCGGAAATCAGCCAGGGTATTCTTCAGTCTATATTTGAATATCAGACGCAAATATGCGAACTTACGGGTATGGATGTTTCAAACGCTTCCGTTTATGACGGGGGTACAGCCGCCGCCGAATCGGTTCTTATGAATGTCGACGGTCGCCGTAAACTCAGCGTTGTTATTTCGGAAACAACAAATCCCGATGTTCTCACAGTTGTAAAAACATACTGCGAATCAAGAAACGTTCCCGTAACGGTTGTTCCCGAAAAAGACGGTGTAACCGATATTGATGCACTCAAAAATGCAATAACCAAAGAAACAGCCTGTGTTTATGTTCAAAGCCCAAACTATTACGGCATTATAGAGGATATGGACACTGTCGTTTCAGTCGCTCACGAACTCGGAACAAAAGTTGCCGTAGGTGTTAATCCCGTTTCTCTCGGTATTTTAAAAACTCCCGGCGAATACGGCGCAGATATAGCCTGCGGTGAAGGACAGCCCCTCGGTATGCCCATGGGCTTCGGCGGTCCGTATCTCGGATTTATGGCATCAAAAAGCGATATGATGAGAAAACTGCCCGGCCGTATTGTCGGTCAGACGGCTGATGCAAAGGGAAACCGCTGTTATGTGCTTACGCTTCAGGCAAGAGAACAGCATATCAGGCGTGAAAAGGCTTCATCCAATATCTGTTCAAACGAAGCACTCTGCGCAATGACTGCTTCCGTATATCTTGCGGCTGTAGGTCCCGACGGGCTTAATAAAGTTGCAAAAAACTCTGCCGCACACGCTCATTATCTTGCTTCGGAACTTTCAAAAATCGACGGTTTTTCTCTTGTAAATGACAAACCGTTTTTCCACGAATTTCTTATGACCTGCCCCGTCGATGCCGACAAACTCAACGAAAAACTCGGTGAGTACGGTATCCTCGGCGGTCTCCCCGTAAACGGAAATATTCTTTGGTGTGCAACCGAAATGAATACAAAAGCGGATATTGATAAACTTGTTTCGCTTGTCTCACAGATAGTAAAGGAGGCGAAATGATGAAACTGTTGTTTGAAAGAAGTAGTAAAGGCAGAAAACAGAGCCTTATACCCGATTGCGATGTACCCGAATACAACTTTGACCGTTCTTTACTCAGAAGCAGTGCGCCCCGTCTTCCCGAAATCTCGGAAGTTGACCTCGGCAGACATTACACGGAACTTGCAGAAGAAACTCACGGTGTAAACTGCGGTTTTTATCCTCTCGGCTCCTGCACAATGAAATATAATCCGAGAGTAAACGAAGAACTTTCTTCGCTCAAAGGATTTACCGGTATTCATCCGCTTCAGCCCGTTTCAACAGTTCAGGGTTCACTTGAAGTTCTTTACGAAACACAGAAGATGATTTGTGAAATTACGGGTATGGACGATATGACCATGCAGCCGGCGGCAGGTGCTCACGGCGAATACACGGGTCTTCTTCTTATAAGAAACTATCACAAAGAGCGTGGCGAACTCGAAAAAAGAACAAAAATCATTGTTCCCGATTCGGCTCACGGCACAAACCCCGCTTCTGCCGTTATGGCAGGCTTTAAGGTAGTTTCCGTACCGTCAAATGAATTCGGCGGAGTAGATTTAAAGGCACTTAAAGAGGCTGTCGGTGAAGACACCGCAGGTCTTATGCTTACAAACCCCAACACTCTCGGACTTTTTGACCCCAACATTCTCGAAATCACAAAAATCATTCACGATGCAGGCGGTCTTTGCTACTATGACGGTGCAAACTTAAATGCCGTTATGGGACACGCACGCCCCGGAGATATGGGCTTTGACTGTGTTCATGTAAATCTTCACAAAACATTTTCAACTCCTCACGGCGGTGGCGGACCGGGTTCGGGTCCCGTAGGTTGTAAAGCATTCCTTGCAGGCTTCCTCCCCTCTCCGCAGGTTAAAAAAACCGAAAACGGATATGCACTTTTCACACCCGAAAAGTCAATGGGTAAGGTAAGAGATTTTTACGGCAACTTCCTTGTTGTTGTCCGTGCTTTTGCGTATATACTCACTCTCGGCAAAAAGGGTATTCCCGAAGCATCCGAGAACGCTGTTCTTAACGCAAACTATATGATGAACAAATTAAAAGGCAGTTACAAGATTGCTTACGATACACAGTGCATGCACGAGTTTGTTATGGATATCGCTCCTCTTAAAGAAAAGACGGGTGTAAATGCCATGGATGTTGCAAAGCGCCTTCTTGACTGCGGTATTCATCCGCCTACAATGTATTTCCCGCTTATTGTTCACGAAGCACTTATGATTGAGCCTACTGAAACCGAATCTAAGGAAACTCTTGATAAAGCATGTGAATTTTTCCTTAATATCTTTAAGGAAGCAGAAGAAAATCCCGAAATACTCCACAGTGCGCCGAATAACTGTTCTATCGGTCGTCCCGATGATGTTATCGCCGCAAGAAATCCCGTACTTAAGTATAGTTTTTAAAAAACTTACAACCGGTTTATCGTTTTTTATAAAATAAGAACAATAAACCGGTTTTTTAATTAAAACAAGTTGAAAATATGAAAAAAATTTATATAATAAAAACTAAAGATACCGTTCCGTATCATAATCTTGCACTTGAAGAAACTTTGATGCACAGTGTAAAACCCGACGAATGTATTTTATACCTTTGGCAGAAC
>JAZUHA010000117.1:0-2634 GCA_045641485.1 Acutalibacteraceae bacterium | reverse complement strand
AGGCAAAAGCATCGGCGACTATACGGCAGATGAGATTATGATATTTGCCGACATCATTAACGGGCTACCGAGAAAACTGCTCGGTTACCATACACCGGAGGAACTGTTTGATGCAGAGCTTGACCGCATCTACGCCGCGTGTGCCGTGCGCGGGATTTGCCTTTTCGCTCGTCCCTCAAAGGCAAATCCGTTCTATCTATGAATCTTTCGTTAACTATTGCAACTTGCTATTGCAATTTCCATAAAAGCATCGGTTATAATAATCATCGAAATACAGACTGCTGATACTATATCTTCCGCCCTCTCCAACATGAGGGTCAATCGGAATAAGTCCGCTTATTCGTGATTTCAGTATGGCAATCTGTGCGGACGTGACAAGATATTTCAACTCATGGCGGTATTTGTCATTATCCATTTTTGACTCCTTTCCCGTTGCGTCTGATGTCAATGAACAAAAGCAACATTCCGATAAAGCCAGCCATGGTGCAAAGCACAAATAACAACAGAATGCTCCAATGATTTTTAAGAAAGTTTATGATCTGCCCTTCGTTTTCATTATTCAATTGCGATTGAGTAGCGGAAGCGGTAGGAGCATCGGAAGAATCGGAAGTAATGGGGGCGGTGGAATATAAATTTATATTTTCTGTGACGGGTAATTTTGTATCAAACGCAAGATCGTTGCTGAAATTATTCCAGCTATCATTCACGGCTCCGTTTACGGTCGGGAATTCCGTAATAGCCGTTCCCTGCTCAACAAGCGTTATATACAATAGAGTGGTCTTATCGGCAGCATACCATTTTACAATTTTATATTCTTTTTCAGTGCACCATATTGGATTAAGATACGACATCCGTGCGATTAGAAATTTCGACAGTTCATTGATTCGCACGTCTAATTCTTTATCTTCGGAATAGGATACTTTAAACATTGCGTCCCATCGAATACTGTTACATACACTTGAATCACAGATTTTTTCAGCCTGATATGATAAATCATGCACCAATAATCTTTCAAGTTTAGGAAGGAACTCATCTTGATATACTTGTTTAATCTTGCTGTAAAAAACTTCATTTTGGTATAAATGATCATACCAATACATTCTGAGACCCCATATTTGATTTGGCAATTTTGATTTAGATGTATACGGGCTGGCATCGTTTCCAAAAGATAAATCATAATCCCAAATTGGACCGGCGAAAAATTTATCAGATGAAGTATCGTAATAATAATAACTGCTCGCCTGAACTGCATCTGCGTTGATAAATACTTCATCAATCAAAAAACGCTTGATCCATGAATTCAAATCAATTCTATTTAGATTATCCTCATTGATTTCTGCGTCAAGTTGAAAAACATTGCTCCGGATTTCAGCAATCTTTCCTTCATCAAGGTCTTTTGGATAATCAATTACAAAATTCTGATTATCACTTATAGTGAATGGTATATCATTTTGCTTGACTTTGAATGCTTGCAATCCTTGAAAAAGGAAATCGCCGTCTAAGTTGTTGAGATTCAGTCTGTTATCATTGACATCTATTTTCTCTGACAGTAGATAAAGCCCATTGTATTCGCCATTGATATATAAGTCCACATATTCACAATGCGGTGTCCATCCCATATCCACTTTTTGAGCAAAATCATAAATAAGTTTATTTCGCAAATTTGTTTCATCATAACCGTTTGCTAACAACACCCATTTTTTCGCCGACGGCATTCCCAGTAATTCTGCCGACTCAAAAAGATTGATTTTATACGGTTTCTTTCCAAGAGACCATGTTGTATTCCCACGTCCACTTATTTCGGCGTTGTATTTGTTTTCGTTGTATGATACTTTTCCATTCTCTTTATAAAGTGAAATATTTATATTTTCTTTATTTTCTTTGTTGGAATGAACTTTATCCATATTCCCGGAGTGAGTGCTAATGTACATAGTCGCAACATTAGCAGACCTCATAAAAACAACCGTTGTGTCTGTATCCGAGAAGAAAGCGTGACGCTTGAAGTGATACTCTGTATCTATATCAAACAAAGCAATGCTCTGTTCATATGACAGTAGACGGTCTTGAATGTAACACCCGCTTTTGTTTGCAATCAAAACGGTATTATTATCAGATGAGTAAGACGGCAGAAAAAAATACCATTTGCCGTTATCATCGTACCACGGCTTGATTGTTTCTGTGACATCATTACTCGTGATTTTTAAAGTAAGAGGCAGAGAGCCTTTTTGTGATCTGTAAAAGATTATTGACGTGATAAGAAGGAAAAGAAGAATAATCGACAGTATGAGTATACATACGATATTGCGCTTTTTATTAAAAAACATAATCTACCTCAAACCTTTCGATGGCGAAACATACAACATAATCAGCATTATGTTGTATGTGAAACGATTATAATTTTACAATAGGTCATAACAAACCTTTTTAACTTATAAAGCGTATCACACAAACAACAAAAAATCAAGCAATTACGCGATATGTATGAATACAATTTCTGCGTTGTAAATAGATGTGACCCATTTTTCTAAAAAAAGAAGGAACTAAATGGTATAATGTTTTCATCTGCTTTGGAACGTAGCCGTAGGCGGAGTGGAAAAGCAGATGAAAACGGCGAGGCTCACGCCGACAGCTTTT
>JAZUHA010000116.1:0-4034 GCA_045641485.1 Acutalibacteraceae bacterium | reverse complement strand
CCTAAGACCGCTTGGCCTCCGACTTGTCATTCGCACATGGCTCTTTGCGGTGAATACAGTGAGAGCATAAGAGGTTATGCAAGTTTTGAAAAGCACGGGAATGTGAATTTTATAAATCTTCCGTGCCTTACAAGGTGGAATCACCACGCATTGAAAAAAGAAAAATCGGGTCAATGTGTGGGGCAGGGAGTCGTGCTTGAGATTTATGACGGTAAAGTTGTAATCCGTCCGAGAAATTTCAATAAATCAAAAATGAATAAAAAAATCAAAATCAAAGACGGAAAGCCGTTTTTTGAAATCGGTTTTCTGACTGAATAGATTATAAATATCTGTTCATATTTATTTTTTTACAGTGGTTAGTGGTAATAAAAATCGGTTTACCGTTCTGTTAAAGTCAAACGGAAAACCGATTTTTATATTTTATCTCTTATCTGTTTGTTACAGTACTATACAATCATATCTTACGGCTTTACCGGTTAACGAGTAGCCGGGTTTAATTCCCGCAAGATATTCGCCTTTAACGGGGCGTTTTATAATAATTTTACGAGGGTTTGCATTTATTGCCGTATTTAAAAGTTCTTCTTCGTTGTCGCACGGTTTTTCTATATTGTGAATTAGTTGAAACTTCTTTTTTACAAGTGCCGTTTTTTGCCTTTCGGGGAACATCGGGTCAAGGTAAATTATATCGGGCGGCTCCCTGAAGTTTTTCATTCTTTCTATGCTGTCGCCGTTAAAAACGGTCATTCTTTTAACAATATCTTTTGTTCTTTCATCTTCATAGGCTCTTTTAAGCGCATCAAAGAGCAGAGAAAAAATTATACTGTCCTGCTCGTAAAGAGTAACGCAGTGACCTGCGGCGGCAAGTAAAAAGGAGTCTTCTCCGAGACCTGCCGTGGCATCAAAAATATTTAAAGGTCTGTTTAAACCTTTGATTTTTGCGGCTTTTACAATAAGTTCACCGTTAAGATTATTTTTATTTATCCTTCTTAAAAGTTTGGTAAAATCTCCGCGGATTTCTGTATTGCCGTCGGTAAAATAAAGTCCGTCTTCTTTTTTTATAAGTTCAAGTCTGTTTTCGTTTTCCATAATTATTCTTCAGTTGTTTCGGTGCAGTTTTGTTTGTTTATTTCTTCTTTTCGTTTTTTCAGTTTCGGCAAAACGGTTTCGTTATAGACTATTCCCAAAACCGCACCGACGGGAATTGAAAGAATAACACCCCATATTCCCAAAAGTTTTCCGCCTATGATTATAAGCACAAGTGTACGGGAAGCAGGTATTCCGAGAGAATCCTTAAACAGTACCGGTTTTAACAGCATACCGTTTAACCCCTGCAAAACGCATATAAATATAAAAAACCAAAGGGCGTTAAGCGGTTTATCGAGTACAAGAAAGAATATGCCTGCGGCACCGCCTATCATAGGACCGAAAGTCGGAATAATATTTGTTACGGCAACAAGCAGACTGATTAACGGGGCAAACGGCATACCTGTAATAAGCATAAAAATAAGCGTGGCTATTCCTACTATCAGTGCATCTAACAGTGTATATTCGGTATATCTTAAAAATATGCCGTTGCTTCTTTTAATAAGTTCGTTGTTTTTTTCGATACGCTCTTTTTTAAATATTGCGCATCTTATATTTTCCGTTACTTTTAATATGCTCTTTTTTGCCGTAAGAAAACAGAAACCGAAAATAATTCCCACGGCGATATCCGAAACGCCCGAGCCTATGCTGCCGATTGTTTTTAAAATAACCTTTGAATTGTTCTTAATAATATCAATAAGTTTTGAAAATGAGTTATCCGTTACATTTTCAATGCCGTCAAACTCAAATTTAATGTTGTGCGAGATTGCAAAATTTTTAACGGAGGAAATAATTTGCTTTGCTTTTAAAGTGTAAATATCCCGATTTTCTATAAGAGTTGAAGTGCTTTTTAAAAGTGATGGTATAAGTGAGCCCAAAATCAAGGATAAAAAAAGAATAACACAGATAATCGTAAGAAAAATTCCGTAAATATGGCGTTTGTTTTCGCTTTTTACAGATTTAAAAAGTTTGTTTTCAAAAAACAGACAAATCGGATTTAAAAGATAAGCCGTGACAGCGCCGATTATTACGGGAGAAAAAAGTTTGAAAATAAAAGCAAAAGCCCCGAAAACAGCGGTTATATTAGTTAATATTACATAAAGCAATACTCCGGATAATGCGGCAACGGAAAAGTATGCATACGGTTTTTCAAGGATTGCTTTTATTTTTTTCATTTTTTATGCTCCTTTTTATATTTACAGACGGATAATAACATAAAATCACTGCCGTTGTCAAACGCATTCGCAAGTCTATATTTTGACGTAAAACCGATTATTCATTTATTGACTTGAACATTTGTCGGTGGTATTATTATTTTGAGATAAAAACCGGAGGGATATTATGAAAAAGAAAAAAATCTCGAAAAAAACAGCGGTAAAAATTATTATTGCCGTTTTACTTGTTATGTTTGTTGCGGGCGGTGCGATAACACTTGCACTTTTACCGCATCCGTTAAATTACGATATTGATGGTATAGAATATATAGGCAGTGATTTAAGAGTTTTAATTAAAACGGAAGACGGCGTGACCGTAAAAAATCCGAAAGAAGGCGATTTTAAAGTTCTTGCTTTTACCGATATGCACCTTGACGGCAAGAACAAGACTTCTCTTGTTACGGTTACGAATTTTGTTGAAAATATAAAAAGAGAAAAACCCGACCTTGTTATACTCGGCGGCGATACGGTAACTTCCGGATTTAACAGAAAAAGAGCAAATCAGTTTGCCGAAATTTTTGAAAAATTCGGTATATACTGGGCTCCTGCTCTCGGTAATCACGAGGGTGACAACGGCACATCAATAACCCGTGATGAAATGATTGATATTTTTTCTTCATACGAACATTGTCTTATGCTGAAAGGTAAAGCGGATATTTGGGGCAGTTTTAACTATTACCTTAATGTACTTAACAGTGACGATACATTAAATCAGATGTTTGTATTTATGGATACGGGCGACGAAATGAGCAGTGAAACAAAAAATGAATATAATCTGCCCGAAGATTGCGACGATTACGACGGCGTTAAAAAAGACCAGGTAAAGTGGTACAGAAGTATTATGAAGCAGAATAAGCAGATTTACGGTGATTTTACTTCTACCGTGGTTGTACATATCCCGCTTTTGCAAATGAAAACACAAGCCGAAAAACTTGAAAAAGCGGGTAAAAAATATCTTAACGGTGAAAGACGTGAGGGAATTTGCGCTTCCGGTTTTGATGCAGGTCTGTTTAAAGCGATTAAAGACTGCAAAACAACAAAAACCGTTCTTTTCGGTCACGACCATGTAAACGACTGCTCGCTGAAGTACAAAGGAATTTTGCTTTCGTATATGCAACCGTCGGGCTACGGCTCTTATACAGCCGCAAGTAAGTTCGGTTATGAGGAAAAAGACTGGCTTCAGGGATATACCGTACTTAATATTTCAAAAGACGGAAAATATACTCCCGAATACTGCAGAAACAGTGTTGTAAACAAATAAAAGGGAAACGGAAGAATTGATATGAAATTAAAAGCAAATGCAAAAATAAATCTTATACTTGATGTTACCGGTGTAAAGGAAAACGGTTATCATAAACTTTATACGGTTATGCAGTCCGTTTCGCTTTGCGATACGCTGACGGTGGAAAAAACAGACGGTGAGGAAATAATAATCACCTGTACAGACGAAAAAATACCGTGCGATAAAAGAAACATAGTTTATAAATGTGCCGAGAAGTTTTATGAAAAACTCGGAATTGAAGAAAACAGAGGCTTAAAAATACATATAGAAAAAAATATCCCGTCCCAAGCGGGTTTGGGCGGCGGAAGTTCAGACGGTGCCGCAGTGCTTAAAGCGTTAAACATTTTTTACGGTGAGCCGTTTTCTTTGAAAGAACTTGTGTTTATCGGTGCCGGGGTCGGTGCGGATATTCGGTTTATCCTTGTGGGCGGAACTGCTCTTTGTAGGGATATAGG
>JAZUHA010000115.1:0-13540 GCA_045641485.1 Acutalibacteraceae bacterium | reverse complement strand
GTTTCGTTTGTGAATGTTCAAAACTTCTTTCGGATAATCCTCTTGCAGTGATTATAAATTCATATACGGCAGGGCTTTCGCCGGCTGTTATGAGTTACATATTAAATACTTGTATAACAAAAAAATACGGCGGTAAAGCTGAAGCCGATGAAATCGGATTAAAAGTAACAGGCAGCGGTCTTGTTCTTCCGTGCGGTTCTACTGCCGTTTGGACAAAGTAAATGAAAATTATTGAATTTAAAAATGTTTCGTTTTCTTATGACGAAACAAAAGGCAAAATTTTAAATAATGTAAATCTGTCGTTTAATTCGGGTGAATTTACATGTATTCTCGGTCATAACGGCTCCGGTAAATCAACTCTTGCAAAAATGATGAACGCACTTTTGATTCCGGACAGCGGCGAGGTTTATTCATACGGGCTTCTTACTTCCGATGAAAATAACGAACTTGATATCCGTAGGCATATCGGTATGGTTTTTCAGAATCCCGACAATCAGATTGTCGCAACCGTTGTCGAAGACGATGTGGCTTTCGGTCCGGAAAATTTAGGGCTTCCCCGTGAAGAAATACGGAAAAGGGTAGACGAGGCTCTTAAAACAGTCGATATGTACGAATTCCGTCACAGCGAACCGCATAAATTATCGGGCGGTCAGAAACAGCGTGTTGCGATAGCAGGCGCTATAGCCATGAAAACGGAATGTATCGTTCTTGATGAGCCCACCGCAATGCTTGACCCTAAAGGCAGAAGCGAAGTTTTAAAAGCTCTTGAAAAATTAAATAAAGAACTCGGAATAACTCTGATTCTCGTAACTCATTTTATGGAAGAAGCATGTCAGGCAGACCGTATTGTTGTAATGAATGACGGTACCGTTGACAGTGACGGAACTCCCGAGCAGATTTTTAAAAATGCAGAGCATTTAAAAGAAATAGGGCTTGATGTACCGAAACCGCTTGAACTTGCAACCGAAATGAAAAAATACGGAGTTAATTTTTCGGGAAATACACTTACTTCCGACGATTTTGTCGGTGAATTTAAAAAATTATTAAATATCGGAGAATAAAAATGTCTGTGCTTTCTGTGCACAATTTAATATATACATATTCAAAAGGCACTCCTTTTAAGCACAGTGCCTTAAACGGCTTTTCGTTTGATTTTGAAAAAGGCGAAGTTGTCGGGATAATAGGTCATACAGGTTCCGGCAAAAGTACGCTTTTGCAGTGCCTTAACGGTCTTATAAAGCCCGACGGCGGTGAGATTATTTTAGACGGTGAAAATATCCATTCGTCTAAAACAGCGCTTAAAAACTGCCGTTTTAAAGTCGGATTATGCTTTCAGTACCCGGAATATCAGTTGTTTGAATCTACTGTTTACGATGATATTGCTTTCGGACCGAAAAATATGGGGCTTTCCGAAGATGAAATAAAAAGCCGAGTGTTAAAATCGGCGAAATTTACGGGAGTACCCGAAGAATACCTTAAAAAATCACCGTTTGACCTTTCCGGCGGCGAAAAAAGGAAAGTCGCAATAGCCGGTATTTTGTCTATGCAACCGGAAGTTCTTGTGCTTGATGAGCCCACTGCGGGGCTTGACCCTTCGGGAAAAAGAAAACTTCTCGAACTTATTAAAGATTATAATAAAACAACGGGAAATACCGTTATTTTTGTTTCTCATTCTATGGACGATGTTGCTTTAATTGCAGACCGTGTAATAGTTATGAATAACGGCAAAGCGGAATTTTCGGGTACGGTAGATGAAGTGTACAGCCGAGGAAATGCGCTTTGCGAATTGGGACTCGATGTGCCGGAAGTTACAAGAATTTTCCTTAAATTAAAAGAAGCCGATGTTAATGTCCCCCAAAATGTTTATACCGTTGATAAAGCGGCAAAACTCCTTTCCGATATCGTAAAAGAAAGGGGAGAGCTTAAATGATTGCGGATATTACCATAGGGCAGTTTTTTCCCGGAAAATCGTTTGTACATAAGTTAGATGCAAGAAGTAAAATCCTTTTGACACTTATTTTACTTGTATTTATTTTTGTTTGCAAAAACTTTTATTCACTGCTTTTGATAACAGCTTTTATCGTGCTTTCGTTTGTGTTTTCAAAAGTACCGATAAAGACGGTTTTAAAAAGCATTAAACCGCTGTTGCCGATTATTCTGTTAACATCCGTTTTGCAGTTGTACTATAACAATAACGGCAATATTCTTTGGCAGTATAAAAAACTTGTTTTGACCGACAGCGGTATATATACGTCTGTTTTTATCGCAGTGCGTATAATAATTTTGCTTATTGCAAGTTC
This sequence comes from Acutalibacteraceae bacterium, assembly GCA_045641485.1. Lineage (GTDB taxonomy): Bacteria > Bacillota > Clostridia > Oscillospirales > Acutalibacteraceae > DTU089. Next base: position 11,240 of record JAZUHA010000115.1, on the reverse strand, counting down.
ACTGCTTACATATACCACTTCTCCTACGGATTTAACCGATGCAATAGAAAAACTTCTTTCTCCGCTCAAATTGTTTAAAGCGGATGTTCATACATTTGCAATGATGATGACCATTGCCTTAAGGTTTATTCCGACTTTAACAGAAGAAATAGACAGAATTATGGCGGCGCAAAAGTCAAGGGGAGCGGATTTTGAAAACGGTAATATTATAAAGCGGATTAAGGCACTTTTTCCGATATTCATTCCGCTGTTTGTTTCTTCATTTAAGAGGGCATTTGAACTTGCGGATGCCATGTCATGCAGATGTTATTCGGGCGGTAACGGCAGAACAAGAATGAAACAGATGAAATTTTCCGTAAGAGATTTGTTTGCATTGTTGGCGGTAATTCTCGTTTGTTCGGCAATTATTGTTTTAAATATATATTTTAAAGCAGTTTTGTAAGAGGAGTTTATTTTGAGAAATTTACTTTTTGAAGCATCTTTTGACGGCTCGGGTTTTCACGGTTGGCAACAGCAGTTATCTCAAAGAACCGTTCAGGAAACTCTGAAAAATGCCGTAAAATCGCTTACGGGCGAAACGGTATCCGTAATCGGCTGCAGCAGAACGGATGCCGGAGTTCACGCAAACAGATATTTTTTCAATTTTAAAACGGAAAGTTCTGTTCCTGTATCAAATTTTCCGGTTGCTTTAATGACAAAACTTCCTCCTGATTTGATAATTACCGATTGTAAAGAAGTAAAAGAAGATTTTAATGCCCGTTTTGATACCGTAAAAAAAGAGTATAAATATGTTATTTCAAATGACAGTGTTTTGTCTCCGTTTTTATATAAAAAAGCGTATTGGTATAAATACCGTATTGATGAAAATTTATTAAATAAAGCGGCAGCTGAATTTATTGGTACTTATGATTTTACTTCTTTTTGTGCTTCGGGTGCGCAGGTTAAATCAAAGGTAAGAACTGTTTTTTCCTCCTGTGTCGAAAGAAAAGACAATCTGATTATTTTTACTGTTTGCGGTGACGGATTTCTTTATAATATGGTTCGTATTATGGCAGGTACTTTAATTGCCGTAAACGAAAAGAAAATAAGAGTTTTCGATATTAAAGATATAATAAATTCAAAAGACAGAACAAAGGCCGGTATGACTCTTCCGCCCGACGGTCTGTATCTTAATAACGTATTTTACGGAGGTGATATTTTTGCAGAAACTTAAGCTTAAGGAATTGAACACGGGTTTTGAACTTGAAAAAAAGATAAAAGGTGTTACCCGTACTCAAAAAACCGCAATGCTTATAATCCTTGTTTTGGTAGTTGCTTTTTTATTTGTTTTCCTCTTTTCTTCTTTGGGGTTGTTTACGCTTGAAAGTATTTCCGCAAGAGTTTCCGATAAACTTCTCGGAAGCGGTAAGAATTTTCCGTTGGAAATACAGTCGGAAAATACCGTCAATATTAAAACAATAGGAGACAGACTGCTTGTTCTTTCCGATAATAATATTACTGTTTATAAACCGGACGGAACGCAGGTTTTTACCGAAGTTCATACTTTTTCAAAACCCGCTGTTTCGGTAAACGGAAAAAATGCCGTCATTTTTGACCGTGCCGGAAAAGGATATATGCTTTTAAATGAAAACAAAGTAATCGCCTCCGGGCAGGAGGAAAACTATATAGTTTCCGCACAATACGGCAAAAACGGCGATTACGCTTTTTCCGTAAAAGGAAAAGACTGTACCGGAATTTTAAAGGTCTATTCACAAAATGCCAAACTTAAATTCAAGTGGGAATGTGCATACGAAAATATCGTTTCGATCGCTTTGTCCGACAACGGCAGGTATGCCGGGGTTGCACTTTTCGGCTCCGAGAACGGAGAATATTACAGCGGTATAAAATATTTCGGGTATTCGTATAATAAGGAACTTTCTTCTGCAAAAATATCCGGCTCGGCACCGTTTAAAATCGGATTTACCGCAAGTAATACTTTAACTTTGTTTACGGATAACGGTATTTATAAACTAAAGAAAAATGCGAAAAAATGTGAAACCGTAAATTCGTTTTACAATCCGGAATTTAATTCATTTTCTTTACTTGAGTCGGGCGATTACGTTTTAACACTCGCAAAATACGGCAGTACGAATGTGTTCAGTATTTTGTATTACAGCGGAAACGGTAAACTGAAAAAAGAAATTGAATCGGATGATGAAATAAAATACGTTTTTGTCAGTGATAAGTATGTTTTTGCTCTTGCCGAAAACAAAATTATCGTATATAATCATAACGGCAGAGTTGTAGGGAATATAGAGACAGACGGTAAACTCTACGGGATTTTCCCGACTGACCGATATGTCTTTATTCATTCGCTTGGCAGTATAAGGCGTACATTCTCTTACGGCAACTCTTCAATATCGTTATCATAGGAGGTATTTTATGGCTGTTCTTCTTAAATATGTTGTAGATGTTCTTATTATTGCATTCTCGCTTTTTATAATTGTGAGAGCGGCAAAAAAAGGCTTTGTTTCAACAATACTTGATTTCTTTTCCGTTGCTGTTTCTTCGGTTTGTTCGGCGATTATTACGCCGAAAATTTCCGAAGTTGTTTATGATAGTATAGCAAAACCTTTAATTCGTTCAAAATTACATACAATAGTTAATAAAGATGCTTTCGACGGTTTAAAGGCAACCGAAAAAGTTGCAAAACTTTTTGAAAGCGTTCCCAATTCCGCATTAAGGATTACAGATAAATTTGTTTGTAAAACGGGCGGGTTAACAAGAGCGATTTCCGCAATGAAACCTTCTTCACAGGAAGAGTTTGTAAATGCTTTTTTGAATAAAGTTGCTTATACGGTAATGATTTTATTTATAAAAATCATTGTTTTCATAATACTTGTTGTTTTGTTATCTCTTGTCATAAGAGCAATATCGAATTTCTTCAGTGACGTTCTGAAAAAACTGCCTTTTATCGGCAGTGCGAATACATTTCTCGGCGGTGTTTTCGGTTTTTTAAAGGCTTCTGTTTTTATTCTTATAATTTGTACTGCTTTATATTTCTTTGTTGCCGGCAGCGGCAGTAAAGATTTTATTACGGCGGTAAATTCCTCGGGTATTTACGGATTTGTTACGGAAATAAATCCTTTGTTACAATATTTTAATTGAGTGTGAGGGTTTTCTGAATGAAAGGTTTGTTTAAAGGTTGTATTACCGTTCCCAATTTTTTGACTTTTTCAAGAATAGTTATGGTTCCGTTTATTGCAATGCTGTATTTAAAGGGAAATGTTTTGGCGGCAGTTGTAGTTCTTGCTCTTTCGGGACTTACCGATTTATTTGACGGCAAAATCGCAAGGCGTTTTAATCAGGTCAGCGCACTCGGAAAAGTGCTTGACCCGGTTGCCGATAAATTAACACAAATAACACTTGCCGTTCTTTTGTTTGTTACATTCAATTCCGCTTCCGATAAGATTTTAAAGGCTTTCAGCTGGGTTTTCCTTGTATTCATATTAAAAGAAGCAGTAATGGTTATAGGCGGAGCGGCAATGCTTGCAATCGGTTTAAGACCGGGTGCCGCCGAAATTTACGGCAAGGTTGCAACATTTGCTTACTATACGGTAATGATAATTGTAATCTGCTTCGGTCCCGAAGTAGGCGCATTTAAAAGTTTCTTTACATTACCTTCGGCGGTTATGGTTGCGCTCGTTATAATCTCCGCAATACTTACTCTTGTTGCTTTTGCAAGTTATATGCCGGGACTCAAAGTACAGTTAAGTGAATATTTTTCACAAAAAAAGCAAAATAAATAAAATTACTCAGGTGTGTATATGGATAATAAATTGATTTGTTGCAGGTGCAAAAAACGCCCTGCTGTAATCTTCGTTTCAAAAATAGAGGGCGATAAAACAACCCAGGAAGGCTTTTGCATAAAATGTGCAAAGGAATTGAATATAGGTCCCATAAAACAGATGATAGAAAATATGGGCATTTCCGATGATGAAATTGAGGCTGTAAGCGATCAGTTCGGTGAAATGATGGACGGGCTTGAAGGTTTTCAGCCGGGCGGAGCAGGTACAATGCCGTTTATGCAGAATTTCTTTAACGGTATGTCACCGGAAAAAAATTCTGCAGAGGAAACTGAAGACCGGGAAGAAAAAGTTTCCGACGGTAAAAAAACAAAGAAAAAAAATAAAAATAAAACAAAAAGAAAATTTCTTAACTTATATTGCACGGATTTAACCGGAAAAGCAAAAGACGGCAAAATTGACCGTATAATCGGCAGAGATACCGAGATATACAGAGTTATGCAAATTTTGTGCCGCAGAACAAAAAATAACCCGTGCCTTATCGGTGAGCCGGGTGTAGGTAAAACCGCTATTGCGGAGGGGCTTGCTTTAAAAATCGCTTCCGGCGATGTTCCGGCAAGGCTTGTAAATAAAGAGATTCATTTACTTGATTTAACTGCACTCGTTGCCGGTACTCAGTTCAGAGGTCAGTTTGAAAGCAGAATTAAAGGTCTTGTAGACGAAGTTAAGCAAGAGGGCAATATAATTCTGTTTATTGATGAAGTTCATAACCTTGTCGGTACCGGTGATGCCGAAGGCTCAATGAACGCCGCAAATATCTTAAAACCGGCACTTTCCCGCGGTGAAATTCAGGTTATCGGCGCTACAACCTTTAACGAATACAGAAAAAATATAGAAAAAGATGCCGCTCTTGAAAGGCGTTTTCAACCGGTTAAGGTCGAAGAACCGTCAATAAGCGATTGTTATAATATGCTTTTGGGTATTAAGCAGTATTATGAAGATTATCATAAAGTTACTATTTCCGATTCACTTGTTTATAAATCCGTTATTCTTTCCGAAAGATATATAAATGACAGATTTTTACCGGATAAAGCTATTGATTTGCTTGATGAAGCCTGCACTTGCGCAAACTTGAGAAATGCCGCTATAAGCGATTATGAAAAACTTCAAGAAAGACTTTCGGAACTTTCTGTTGAGGAAGAAGAAATAGTAAATGTTACAGACGGTGAAATTGATTACGAAAAACTTGCCGGAGTAAAGCAGGAAAGAATGAAACTTAAAGCAGAAGAGCCTGCTTTAAAAGAAAAAGCCGCAGACAATAATGTTACCGAAAACGATTTGGCAAAGGTAATTAACCTTTGGACGGGTATTCCCGTTTCAAAAATTATCGAAAACGATATGAAAAAACTTTCACAGCTTGAAAGTAAACTTAAAGCAAGAATAATAGGGCAGGATGAGGCTATTGAACTTTTGTGTGCCGCAGTTCGCCGTAGCCGTGTTCAGATTTCACCCGTAAGAAGACCTGCTTCGTTTATATTTGTCGGTCCCACGGGCGTAGGTAAAACCGAACTTGTAAAACAACTTGCAAACGAACTTTTTGAAACTCCCGAAACGCTTATAAGACTTGATATGTCCGAGTTTATGGAAAAACACAGCGTTTCAAGACTTATCGGTGCACCTCCCGGATATGTCGGTTATGACGAAGCGGGACAGTTGACCGAAAAAGTCAGAAGAAAACCGTATTCTGTTATTCTTTTTGACGAAATAGAAAAAGCACACCCCGATGTTCTTAATATTCTTCTTCAGATTCTTGATGAAGGTAAAACGAGTGATGCGCAGGGCAGAACGGTAAGTTTTGCAAATACCGTAATCGTTATGACTTCAAATGCCGGCAGTAATCTTAAAGAAAATGCCCTCGGCTTTAACCGTGATGCAAATACGGCATCAAAAGAAAAATCCTTAAAGGCATTAAAAGAATTTTTAAGACCGGAGTTTATCGGAAGAGTTGATGAGATTATTACATTTAATTCTCTTACCGCCGATAATCTTAACGAAATTGCAAAAATTCTTATAAACGAGTTAAAAGACCCGCTTAAAGATAAAGGGATTACACTTAATGTCGGTGACGGCGTATATGAACTTGTGGCGACTTTGTCCGTTGACGGCGGCAGGGGAGCAAGAGATATAAGAAGAACAATTCGTAAAGAAATAGAAGACGGTATTGCAAACATTCTTATTGACCATGCGGATGAGCCTGTTTCGGCTATAGATATAACCGCAGTAAACAGTGAAATAAAAATAGCATATAAATAATTTCAAGGAGTATTTTATGGAAAGAAAAGGATTTTACAAAAGTGCAAAATTCCCTCAGCGCACCTGCGAGTTTTTTACCGCAGAAAACGGATTGATTTCCGAAAAAGCATCATGTCTCGGTTATTCCGAAGACGGTACTGTTTATATCGGAACGGATTGCGGTCTTTCGTACACAAAGAAAGACGGTACATTCGGTAATTTTCCGTGCGGTAATGTAAGCAGAATTTATTCTGACGGAGAAAAGGTATATTTTTCATGTGAAAAAACTTTGTATGTAGCCGAAGACGGTAAAATTACGGAGTTTCAGACTTTTCCCGAAGAGATTACAGGTATCAGCGGTAACAGTGATGTTTTCGTTATTACCGCAGATTACCTTTATAAACTTGAGGGCGATGAGTTTACGGTATTGACAAATACAGAACTTTCACCGAAAGGTCTTTCCGCTTCAAACGGCAATATAGTTGCTTTTGACGGCAGAAGTTTTATGATTTTTGCCGGAAAAAGAAAACACTGGCAGTGCGTTTTCCCCGAGCATTCCACAATGCCGGAGTTTAATATAAACAGTGTAACGTTTGACGATACCGTAGGTTTTGTGTGGGTAGGCACAGATAAAGGTGTGTACATATTCGACAATCATACAAATTGGTACGGTCATAAAGAAATTAACTGTCTCCCGGAAGAAGCCGTATATAACATTCGCTTTAATAATAAAGGCAAAGCACTTGTTTCCACAGAAGCCGGTCTTGTAATAGTTTCAAACGGCGAAAGCAAATATCTTCCCGCAAAACGCTGGTGCTGTGAAGAAAAGGTAAACGATGCGATTTTTGCAGGCGATACAATATGGACGGCAACAGATTCCGGAGTTAGTAAGATTACAGAAGAAGAACTTACACTTGAAGAAAAGGCAAACAGATATTTTGAAATTACCGAAAAATATTATATAAGACAGCCGGGTTTTTGTACGGATTTGCGTTCTGTTAAAAATTGTGATTATACAACAGGTGTGCCGGCTATTACGGATAATGACGGCTTGTGGACTCAGACATATCTTGCTTCACTTGCTTTCTGCTATGCCGTTACAAAAGACGAAAAAGTTCTTGAAGCCGCAAGACGTTCAATGAATGCCTGTGCAATACTTACTAAAGTTACGGGTATAAAAGGCTTTACAGCCCGTGCAGTCCGTTATGAGGGCGACCCCGGTTACGGTAAAGATCTTGATATGCAGATAGACGGCGGCGAGTGGCATAAAGCACCCGACGGCTCTTGCGAGTGGCTCGGTGAAACATCAAGCGATGAGATGACAGGTCATTTCTTCGGTTTCTCCGCATATTACGATTTCTGTGCCGACGAAAAAGAAAAAGAGTTTATAAAAGAAATAATTTGCGATATCGTTGACCACATTCTTTCACATAATTACCGCCTTTGCGATATAGACGGTTTGCCGACTACATGGGCTTGCTGGACACCGTCTGAACTTAACGGCAAAAACCTTTGGATGTGGGAAAAATGTATAAACTCACTTGAAATTCTTACATTCCTTACAGTTGCATACCATGTTTCGGGTGATGAAAAATACAGAAAAGAATTCCTTCGTCTTGCAATAGATGAGCATTATCTTCTTAATGCCGCACAGCATAAAAAACACGACGGCAGAGTTACTCATATAGACGATAACCTCGGTTTCCTTTGCTCTCTTACTATTTTAAGACTTGAGCAGGATCCGCAGATTCGTTCTTATATACTTATGGGGCTTCGCCATCATTGGAATTACGAGAGAGATGAACACAGTGCTATGTTTAATTTCGTTTTCGGTGCTTTTACCGATGATGTTTGCGATATTGACGAGGCTGTAAAAACTCTTCGTGATATGCCGCTGAATATGACTAACTTCGAGTATCTTAACAATAAGCGTAAAAATCTTGTTTTTGATACACAGCAGGAGTATTGGGGAGGCGGCCGTCAGCTTAAAAAAGCACTTCCCATGGACGAAAGAATGCCGCATAATTATGATACAAATCCGTATCCGGCAAGCGGCGGCAGACCTACGGTTGCAACAAGTCCGAGTTGCTATATGCTTCCTTACTGGTTTGCAAGATATTACGGACTTATTGACGGCTGATGAGTTTAATATAATAAATAATAAAGACTGTCGTATTCGTGTTTTTCAACGAATACGGCAGTTTTTTAAAATATTTCTGCCTTATTGAGCAGAAAATCTACCAAATTACAATGATAAACTCCGTTTTCATCATAGTAATTGTGTTGTATATCCATTCGGATTATGACTTTTTTAAAAAAGTCACCTGTTAATGTAAGAGGTTTGATTTCAGAACGCTCTTTTTTATCGTTATCCATTTGGTAAGCAGATTGAATATAAATTCTTTTATCGCCTTGATTTACTATAAAATCAATTTCGTGAGATATTGATTCGTTACTTTTCCGCTCTGTTACAACACCAACATCAACAGAGTAACCCCGCATAATCAATTCATTATAAATTACATTTTCCATAATATGCCCCGGATCATATTGCCTGTAATTAAGACGGGCATTTCTGAGACCTATGTCAACATAATAATATTTGTTGGGATAGTTAAAGTAAGATTTACCCTTAACATCATATCTCCGTGCCGTTTCAATTAAAAAAGAGTCTGAAATATAATTCAGGTACGAAGATACGGTATTTTGATTGATTTTTTCACGGCGCATTGATGTCAGAGCATTTGCGATACTGTTTGGATTAGTTAATGAGCCGATTTGAGAGGCGATAAAATCAAGAATATCGTTTAAAATATCTTCGTGTTCCAAATTATTGCGTTCAATAATATCTTTTATATATAATTCATCATAAAGATTCTTGAGATATATTTTTTTTTCGGTTTCATCGGGGAGAGTGGCAACACGAGGCAAACCGCCATACAGCAAATAAGAGTCAAGTGCTTTGTGTATATCACCGCCTATATGTGGGTAAAATTCACTGAACGAAAGCGGAAATACATGAATTTGAGTTGCTCTTCCTCTGAATTCTGTAGCAATATCTTTAGAAAGCATTTTTGAATTACTTCCCGTTACATAGACATCAAGATTTTTATATGCTTTCAGTTCATTAAGCATATCATATATAGTAATTTCCAAATCATAATTTTCGTGATCCGTAACTTTTTGAGTAAACTGAATTTCATCAATTAACAAATAAAACTTTTCATTATTATTCGCTACTGTTTCTTCTATATATTCACAAAGTTTAATCGGATTTCTGAATTTGTAATATCTTCTTTGGTCAAGTTCGATTTTAATAATATTATTTTCGGAAATTCCCTGTTCTGAAAGGTAATTATAAAATAAATCAAAAAGCAATACTGATTTTCCGGCACGCCGTATTCCCGTAATGACTTTTATTTCACCGTTCCACATATTGTTTTTCAGTCTGTTTAAATAATAATTTCTTTCAATCAATGTTTTCACCTGCAACTTTTTACATTTATGTAGTAAGTTTTAAATGATTATACACAAAACAAAGTGTTCAGTCAAGATATTTGTAAGCATAAAAAAGTTTTTTGGCTTCTTCACCGTATTCCCCGTTTTCGTTTTCAATGTAAAGCGGAGGGCTTATTCTGAAACCGGGAGAAGAGCCTTTTTTACCCTCAAGCAGTATAAGACTCGGTTCTTTGCCGTCTCTTTGAATAACTTCTCTCATTCGTTTCGGCTCGATTTTATTCTGTTTCATAGCATCAAACATTTCCGGAAGCCTTTCGGGACGTTGGCACATACAGTACCTGCCTCCGTATTTTAAAAGGTAAGAGGCGGCTTTTGCGGCATCAAAGAGCGTGCAGGTGTATTCGTGACGGGCGTTTTTATAATCTTCTTCTGTATTTACTATTCCCGTACCGAGTTTTTTATACGGAGGATTTATTGTAACAACATCAAAATATTCATTGGGTAAAACGCCTTTGAGTTTTCGTAAATCGTTATTAAAAAGTTTAATGTCTTCAATACTGTTGTATTTAAGTGTCTTTTTAAAAAGATTTACCGCTGTTTCGCTTAATTCTACTCCGTAAATTTCGGCAGGGGAAAAATCTCTTTTCCAAAGAATAGGTATAATGCCGTTACCCGTTCCGAGGTCACAGCATTTGTCTTTTTTTCTCGGTGCGGAAAACGAAGCCAAAAGAATTGCATCGGAAGTGAAAATATGTGCTTCACTCACAAATATTTTTAAAGATTTTGATAAATCCTCTGTTCTTTCTTGTCTTGATGCCATAAATACCTCTGTTTATTTCTTTTCCTTAAGATAAACTAAAAACGAATCGTGTTCGCCGTTCGGCATATCTGTAAGGTTAAGTCCCGCATTCATAAGGAAAGCACCGCTGTGTTCTTCTCTGGTTTCTTCCCAAATATAGGTTTTATCTTTGTCAAGACCGTCAAGTTTTAATAATAGAAAAGAGTTATACGGCCTTTTTATGTGGACTACCGTTACAAGTGCTTCCGATTTATCAGGCGAAACAAATTCCCAGGCGGCTTTAAATTCGTCTTCAAACGGAGTAATAAGGCGGTAAAGGTCGCCGTAGTGAATTACATCATAATACTTGTGATAATACTGTACCTGGTTTTTAATTTCGGCTTTTTCTTCGTCTGTCAGTTTGTCGGGGTCAAGTTCATAGCCGAAAGAGCCCCACAATGCAACATTCTTTTTTGTTTCATATCCCGTGCGTTTGTTTGCGGAGACATGAGCGCCCATTGATGAAGCAGGGTAGCAAAAAGAAGTGCCGAACTGTATTGTAAGCCTTTCAATGGGGTCTGTATTGTCGCTGCACCAGATTTGCGGTGAGTAATAAAGCATACCGGGGTCAAATCTTCCTCCGCCGCCGGAACAGTTTTCAAGTAAAATGTGCGGAAAATCTTTTGTAAGTCTGTCCATAATCTCGTAAGTGCCGAGAACAAAACGGTGAAAAACTTCGCCCTGCCGTTCTTTCGGGAGTTCACTGCAGGCGACTTCCGTAAGATTTCTGTTAAAATCCCATTTTACATAGTCAATATCGTTTTCGGAAATGATTTTTTTCATCATACCGTAAACATAGTCACGAACTTCTTTTCGTGAGAAATCCATAACATATTGATATCTTGCTATGGATTTATCACGGTTTC
>JAZUHA010000114.1:0-4836 GCA_045641485.1 Acutalibacteraceae bacterium | reverse complement strand
CAGCTTGCAAACATCAGTCCGAGAATGCCTATACTGAAAACTTTCTCGGTGTTTTTGATTTTGTCGGAGAATATGAAAAGCGGTACTGTCATAACGGTAATTATTCCGCAGTAAACATTCGGCAAAACATCCGTTCCGCTGCTTCTTATTGTCGGGTCAAGGTACGCTAAATGATTTGCAAGAAAATCGAAGACAGAGAAATATGTTTTAAATTCTTCGGGGAAAGTACCCGATGTTGCAGAGCAGTTTGTAAGAACAAAGTAAACGGGGATAAGCCCAAAAGCCGAAAGTGCGGCGGCGCCTATGGCGGAAGCGGCAAAGCGGATACCGCAATCCGTAAATTTGAGGTTTCGCAGTTTGTCGTAAATTCCGCTTAAAAAGTTTATTGCGCCTTTTTCGGGTTTTTTAAGTTTTCCGAGGTAAGTTTCCGTAAGTGTAAAATTGCAGAAATAACAGTAAATAAAGTAGAAAACAGAGAAAATACAAACCATATAAGCCATATAGTAGTTTGTAATAAAAGTTAAAGCCAGCGAAACGATAAACAGTTTCATTTTGCGCTCTTTAATAAGTTTTTCTATACCGAGCATAACAAGCGGGAAAAGATAAAAAGCATCAATCCACATTATGTTCCAGTAATAGGCTATAAAGTAACCGCTGCAGGCGTATAAAATTCCGAAAGCAGAGGTAATGGGGGATTCTTCATTATGTTTTTTAAGAAGAAAATGCGAAAATGTAAAAGAAGCGGTGCAGGCTTTTAAAAGCACCATAGCCGCAATGGCTTCGGGCATATTTTTATGACCGAGAATAAATATAAGTACGGCAAAAGGTGAAGAAAGATAATTGAAAAAATTTCCGAGGAATGTTCCTCCGCCGCCCGAAATCCAGGAATAAAGCAGACTTCCGCCGCTTTTGACACGCTCAAGAAGTTCGGTGAACAACGGACCGTATTGGTGGTATAAATCCATTCTTAAAACGGTTTTGTCGCCAAACGGGATAACATCGTAAGCAAAATACACAAGCATCATAAGTGCAAATGTGCAAAGTGCGGCAAGCAGGGGAAAGCGTTCTTTATAAAGTGTTTTCCCGAATTTTGTATTTATAAATTTATTGTAAAGTTTTTTCATATACTTTTCTTCCTTATTTGATCCATAATATACCATTATAATTCACATAATACCATAAAATAAACAACCTTTCAATCATTTTAAGGGGTTGTTTTTTAATTATTTGTAAATTTGTTCTATTTTCGGACAAGACATAATATAAATTACGGAAAGGAGAAGAAAATGAAAGACTTTAAAAATGCCATTTCTCTTTTGCCGTTTGATTTAAAAGAGGCTCTTCTGCGTATTCCGCCTGAATTTTCTTCAAAAGTAAATGAAATACGGCTAAGAAAAAACGAGCCTCTTGTTCTTAATACGGTAAACGAAGCGTTTTTCGTTACTTATAATGGTGAGATATCTTTTCTGAAAAACGATTCCGTAATAATGTGCGACGGCAAAAAGGTACAGGAAGCGGTTTTCTTCCTTGCGCAAAAATCAATTCATACATACGGCGATATGATAGCAAAAGGCTTTATTCCGTTGCCTTGCGGGTGTAAAGCGGGTGTTGCGGGTTCTGCCGTATCAAAAGACGGCAAAGTATATTCCGTTTCATCTTTCAATTCCGTGAATATAAGAGTTTCGAGAGAGCATAACGGCTGTTCGGGAGAACTGTTACAGTGTACTGATTACTGCAATTCATTTTTGTTAGTCGGTCAGCCTCTTTCGGGAAAAACAACGCTTCTTCGTGATATCTGCCGTACTTTCGGCGGTGTCTCGGGAGGCTTTCGGAAAAAGATTGCAGTTATAGATGAACGTGACGAAATCGGTTCACGCTCTTTCGGTAAAGGGTTTGATTTGGGTGAGTTTACCGATGTTTTGTCTTTGTACCCGAAAGCGTACGGGTGTGATATTGCTTTAAGAATGCTTTCGCCCGATATCATTGTTCTTGATGAGATAGGAGCAGACGATGAAACGGAAATGCTGTTGTCGTCTATGAACAGCGGAGTTTCGTTTATTGCCACCGCTCACGGGGAAAGTTTTAATGAAGTGATGAAAAGACCGAACATTAAAAAACTTGCAGACGGCGGTGTTTTTAAAAAGGCGGTTATTTTAAAAGGCAGAGAAAGTCCTTGTGAAATTAAGGAGGTAGTTTCGTTTTGAAGGTGTTTTCAGTAATAACAATATCCCTTGTTGTTGTTTTTATCGGATTTAATAAGATAAATGAAATTAAAAATACTATGGGTTGTTACGGTGAAATATGCAGATTAATAAATTTTATAAAAGATGAAATACGAATAAAAAGAACACCGCTCGAAGAATTGAAATTATTATTTAATTCCGAGAAAAATAAATATATCGGTTGGACGGAAAAAGGAATTTTTCTAAAAGTCTTTTGCCCGGAAAATGCGAAACGGCTTTTTTATGATTATTGTTCGTCTTTGGGTACGACAGATGTTCCGGGACAGATTTCACTCTGTGAGGAATACGGCGAAAAATTCAAAATTTTAAGAAATGAAGCGGAAAACACCGTTCCGTCAAAAATAAAAACTTATGTGGCTTTTACCGCTTTGTTTTGCGTCTGTACACTGGTCTTTTTATAAAAACGCAAAAAGGAAAGACGAAAAATGGAAATAACTTTTATATATAAAATTGCGGCAATAGGACTTATGGTTGCGGTTGTAAATCAGGTTTTGCAAAAAGCGGGGAAAGAAGAATACACAACTATTACAACCGTTGCGGGAATTTTGGCGGTAATACTTATGCTGTTACCGGAACTTTCGCAGGCAAAGGATGAAATATCCGCCTTTTTCGGGCTATGACGGTACTTAAAATATCTGCGGCGGTATTAACCGGAACACTTATTTTAATTCTTATAAAAAAGCATTCTTCCGAATTTTCGGTACTTCTGGAAATTGCGCTTTGCTTTTTTGTATTTTTAATTCTTTTTCCCGATTTAAAAGAACTGTATTTGAGTATATCGGAACTTTTTTCGGGTAGCGGCATAAATAAAGAATGTGTAAAGATTTTATTAAAATCTTTTGCGGTGCTGTTTTTCGGTTCTGTCGTTTCGGATATATGCTGTGATAACGGTGAAAGTGCTTTGGGAAATATTGCGGAAACGGCTGTTAAAATAACGGCTCTTTTATGTGCCGTTCCCGTGTTTTCGGCGGTAGTAAAAATTGCTCTTTCGTTTCTTTCTTAAGACGGGGTGGGAAGTATGAAAAAATTCACATTAACTGTTTTTATCGTTCTTATTCTGTTGTTCTTGCTGTCCGTTATTTCTCTTTCGGCAGGCGGTGAGCCGGACAGTTTTAAAGATACATATTCATTTGAAGATTTAACAGAAGGATTGAGTGAAGAAACTCTCGAAATATTAAAAGAAGCGGGTATAGATGAAATAAGTTTTGAGTCTGTTTTTTCCGTTTCGCCTCTCAAAGTTTTCGATTTGCTTTTTTCTGTTTTCACAAAAGAGGTAAAAGAACCGCTTAAATTTTTCACAAGTGTTTTATGTATATATATTCTGTACTCTTTCGTATCTGTTTCGGTTAAATACAACGATATTTTCAGAGTTATCGGTATGTCGGTACTTGCCGTGTTTTGTGCCGTTCCCGTTTCAAAACTCGTTAATGAAGTATTTTCCGTTCTCGAAACCGTCTGTGCATATAATACAGTTCTTTCGGGTATATTGTGTGCCGTTGTTTCCGCTTCGGGAGGGGTTGTTTCGGGAACGCTTTACGGCGGAATATCGGTGTTTTTCTTTAATATAATTTCAAAAATATGTGAAGTTGTTTCAAATCCCTTAATAAACGGAATGTGCTGTTTTTCATTCTTTTCCTGCTTTGCGGAATTCGGATTTTCTCAAAAAGTTTCCGGTATGTTGAAAAAAGCATATATGCTTTTCCTCGGTGTGTGCGGCAGTTTGTTTACGGGTATTTTATCGTTAAAAACGGTGCTTTCATCTTCTGCCGATTCCGTTGCCTTAAGAAGCGTAAAATTTCTTGTGGGTGAATCCGTTCCGCTTGTCGGCGGTGTCGTCAGTGAATCCTGCTCGGCAATACTGGCTTCTCTTTCACTTCTTAAAAATACAGTCGGTGTTTTCGGTATAATCAGTGTAATAGTAACGGTTTTACCCGTTTTAATTAAACTTGTCTGCTGGCAGTTTTCGTTTATGCTTCTTGATGTTTTGGGCGAAATGCTCTCTCTTAAAGCGGAGGGCAATCCGTTAAGTTTTTTCGGTTCGGTTATAAGTCTGCTTTCGGCAACGGTTGTTTTTGCGGCGGCGGTATTTATAGTTTCCGTGGGTACGGTAATATTTTTTGCGGGAGGAGTAAAAGGAGTATAGTGAGTGTAATCAAAACAGTGGTGACCGATTTTTGCTTTTGTGCTTCTGTTTCGTTTGTTTTAAAAACGGTTATGCCGGAAAAACAAAAGAAAACTTTTGCAATAATATGTACCGCAGTTATCGTTTTTTCTGTATGTTCACCGCTTACGGGTAAGAAACTTTCTGTAGATTTACCGTCTGAGTTCCGTGAAAATGATTTTTCTTATGCGGCAGAGGAAACATTAACGGGTATTCAAAGTACTTTTGAAAAAGAAATTTATAAAAAAACCGAAGAAATTCTCATAAATAACGGTATAACCGAATATGAAATATATATAACTTCCGAAAAGAACGAAAAAGAAAGTACCGTAAATCTTACGGGTGTAAAAGTTATTTTGGGAAAAAATTTTAAAAACGAAAAAGAATCGGTATATAAATCTTTGGGCGGAGAATATAAAAATATACTTACGG
>JAZUHA010000113.1:0-7360 GCA_045641485.1 Acutalibacteraceae bacterium | reverse complement strand
GGTTGTGAATCAGGTATGAGCGTTATGGGTATCCGCAGGGGATATAAAGGTCTTATCGAAGGTGATATGTATGAAATGAATCTTCGTTCTGTTTCGGATATTATTCATCGCGGCGGTACAATGCTCTATTCCGCAAGATGTCCCGAGTTCAGACAGAGTGAAGTTCAGGATAAAGCTGTAGAAGTTTGTAAAGAATTCGGTCTTGAGGGAATGGTTACAATAGGCGGCGACGGTACTTTTATGGGCGCCCGTTCACTTACCTTAAAAGGTATTCCGTGTATCGGTATCCCCGGCACTATTGATAACGATATTTCTTCCTGTGACTATACCGTCGGTTATGATACCGCTTTAAATACAATTATGGATATGGTTGACCGTATTCGTGATACAACGGAATCACATGACAGATGCTCTGTTGTAGAGGTTATGGGCAGAAATGCAGGTTATCTTGCACTTAATGCCGGTCTTGCGGTAGGTGCTACTTGTATACTTATACCCGAGGTTGATTATGATATAGATTCATATATAATCGAAAGAATGAAACGCACGCAGAAAACCGGCAAACAGCACTTTATTATAATTGTTGCCGAGGGTGTAAAAGGCGTTGATTCCAATATGCTCGCAAAGTATATTCAGGAAAAAACAGGCGTTGAAAGCCGTGCTACCGTGCTCGGT
Organism: Acutalibacteraceae bacterium; assembly: GCA_045641485.1. GTDB lineage: Bacteria > Bacillota > Clostridia > Oscillospirales > Acutalibacteraceae > DTU089. The sequence continues at coordinate 6,685 of JAZUHA010000113.1, read as the reverse complement.
CATGTTCAGCGCGGCGGCTCTCCGAGCGTAAGAGACAGAGTTCTTGCAAGTCAGATGGGTTATCAGGCAGTTCAGCTTCTTAAAAATGATATCGGTAACAGAGTTGTAGTTGTTTCCAAGGATAAAATTGTTGATTACGATATTATCGAAGCTCTTAATATGAAGAAAACAATAGATTTGGAACTTTATAAAATCGCAAACGAGATTTCTATCTGATTATTTAATAAAAATTATTAAAGGTTTTACGGGATTTTACTCGTAAGACCTTTTTCTTTTACTTTTTTTACATGTAATTTTTCCGACTGTATGGAGAAAATATTTTAAAAGGCGGTGAAAATTACGGTAAAAAAAGTAAGTATATCGGTTGTTTCAATATTTATGACGATTTCACTTTTATGTGTGACTTTTTTACCCTCAATGGTAAAAAATACAGAAAGTGTTTCAAGTTCTGTTACAAATGAAAAATATCTGCCGGAGACTCTTGCTGATTTTTTCGGCAGAATAAAATATAATAACAATAAATTATCGAATAATGAAAGCAAAGAGAGAAAATATGTCTTTTTGGGCGGTACTCCCATCGGAATTAAAATATATTGTGACGGTGTAATTATTGTCGGTACAGACGATATAGAAACAAAAAACGGAAAAGTTAATCCGGCAACGAATGCAGGACTTAAAAAAGGCGATATAATAAAAACAATAAACGGGGAAAAAGTCAACGGAAATTCTTCGGTTTCAAATATAATTCAAAAAGCAAAAAATAAAAGTCTTGAATTTTCCGTTGAACGGAACGGAAAAGAAAAAACCGTTGATTTTTCTTGCGTTGTCGATAAAGACGGTTTGTATAAAGCGGGAATCTGGGTACGTGACAGTTCTGCCGGTATCGGTACGGTAAGTTTTATAACGGAAGACGGTTTTTTCGGCTCTTTGGGGCACGGTATATGCGATATAGATACGGGCGAAGTAATGCCTCTCGGAAACGGAGTAACTTCAGAAGCGGAAATTACGGGTATTTATAAAGGTCAAAAAGGTTTTGCGGGGCAACTTTGCGGTGTGCTCGATGATGAAAACAACGGCATTATTTTAGAAAACGGCGAAACGGGAATTTACGGTTTTTTAAGTAATTTTGAAAGCGGGAATACTGTAAAAACACCCGTAGCATTTACCGATGAAATATTAAAAGGCGAAGCCGAAATAATTTCAACGGTGGAAAATAATGTTACAAAACACTACAAAGCGGAAATTACCGATATAAATTATAATTCGTCCGAAAACAAAAATATGGTTATAAAAATTACCGATGAAGAACTTCTTATAAAAACCGGCGGTATCATTCAGGGAATGAGCGGCTCACCGATAATACAAAACGGAAAATTTGTCGGTGCAATTACTCATGTACTTGTAGATGACCCTGCAAGCGGTTATGCAATTTTCGCAGAAAATATGCTTCAAACGGTACAATTACTTTCTGACAGCGAAAATTAACATGAATAACATTATTTCAAACCTAAAAATATGATAAAACCTATTCTTGATTTTGTGTATGATATATGATAAAATGGCTCTACTGATAAGAAAGAGGCATAATATATGCAGTTCAGAGATTTAAAGACACAATATGAAGCATTAAAACCGGAAATAGATAAAAGTATATCTGATGTTATCAAATCTTCCGCTTTTATTCTCGGTCAACCGGTTACGGAACTTGAAAATGAATTGGCGGAATATGTCGGCAGAAAACATTGCATTGGTGTCGGAAACGGGACCGATGCACTTGTTCTGTCTTTAAGAGCACATAATATCGGACCGGGTGATGCTGTTTTTGTGCCGGATTTTACATATATTTCATCGGCAAGTTGTGCCTCATTAGTCGGCGCTGTTCCCGTCTTTGTTGATATTGATTTAAAAACTTTCAATATAAGTACGGTTTCTCTTGAAGATGCAATTGAACGCACAATAAAAGAAGGTAAACTCACCCCTAAAGCCGTAATTCCCGTGGATTTATTCGGGCTTCCCGCAAATTACTCCGCAATCAAAAAAATCGCAGAAAAATACGGTCTTATAGTTGCGGAAGATGCGGCGCAGGGTTTCGGCGGAAGTATTGACGGAAAAAAAGCCTGCTCTTTCGGTGATATTTCCGTTACTTCATTTTTTCCCGCAAAGCCGCTCGGTTGTTACGGTGACGGCGGTGCAATTTTTACCGACGATGACGAGACAGATGCACGCCTGCGGTCATTAAGAGCAGGCGGAAAATCTTTAACAGATAAATTTGATAATAAAGAAATCGGTTATAATTCAAGATTGGACACTCTTCAAGCCGCTATTTTATCGGCAAAATTTAAGGCATTTTGCGATTATGAACTTGATAATGTGAACAAAGTTGCCGAAATGTACGGAAAACGGCTTTACGGCAGTGTGGAAATACCTTACATACCCGAGGGATATGTTTCAAGTTGGGCACAGTACACGGTGCGCTTTAAAAATGAAAAAGAGCGTAATTCGGTACGGACTGAATTAAAATCAAAAGGCATACCTGCAATGCTTTATTATCCGAGAGGAATGCACAGTCAGCAGGTATTCAGTCATTTAAAATTTACAGATGATTTTTTCAGCAATACGATAGAGGCAACACAAACGGTACTCAGTCTGCCTATGCATCCGTATCTTGACGAAGAAACCGTGGATATGATATGCAATGTCATTAAAAATAAACTTGTCAAAATTTAAGATTGTGTTATAATTTGTATACAATAAATTTAAGGAGTAGTATTTATGAATATTGTTTGTCTTGATATGGAAGGCGTTTTAGTACCTGAAATCTGGATTGCTTTTGCAGAGGAAACGGGTATTCCCGAACTTAAACTAACAACCCGTGACGAGCCCGATTACGATAAACTTATGAATTACCGTTTAAAAATTCTTAAAGAGCACGGACTCGGCATTAAAGAAATTACGGAAACAATATCAAAAATTGATATTATGCCCGGTGCAAAAGAGTTTCTTGATGAACTTCGCTCTGTAACACAGGTTATCATTTTAAGTGATACTTTTGAGCAGTTTGCCGCTCCGCTTATGAAAAAACTCGGTATGCCCACAATTTTCTGCAATACTCTTGAAGTTGCCGAAAACGGTGAAATCACAGGCTTTAAAATGAGATGCGAGCAGTCAAAACTTACAACCGTAAAAGGGTTGCAGTCAATAGGATTTGATACAATTGCTTCGGGCGACAGTTTTAATGACCTTGGTATGATAAAAGCAAGCAAAGCAGGATTTTTATTTAAGAGTACCGACAAAATAAAAGCCGATTATCCCGAAATTCCCGCTTTTGAAGAATATGATGACCTTCTTAATGCAATAAAAGCAGCACTGTAAAATCAGTTGCTTTTATAAATGGTTAAGGAGAGTTTTAAATGCAGGCAGAAAGAAAAATCACCTTTCCGAAAGGGAGAAAGTTAAAAATAATGCAGGTCAGCGACCCGCAGGATATGCACTTTATAAGATATGCCATGACAGATATGCTTGATAAAGCATACGACACATTAAAACCCGACCTTGTAGTATTTACGGGAGATAATGTTCACGGCAATCATATGAATGAATATAAGGCGTTTTTCGGTATTTTTAAGACGGAAAAGAAAGAAGTTATCGGCAAACATATAGAAAAAGCAATTTCTTTTATTGCGGAGCCACTCGAAAAAAGAAAGATACCTTTCTGTATGATTTACGGTAACCACGACGATTTAAACCCGCTTTCAAAACAGGAGCAGGCTGATTATTATAAAAAGTATGATTACTTTTTCGGTCTTAATTCAGATGAGCCGGAACTCGACTGCGACACCTGTAATATACCGATTTACGACAGTAACGGTAAAGATATTAAATATAATCTCTGGCTTCTCGATTCCGCCGGAAAAGATGACGGAACGGGAAACGGCTACTGTTATGTAAAAAAAGAAACAGTCGACTGGTACATAAGAAAAAGTAATGAACTTAAAGCACAAAACGGCGGCGAGCCCGTACCTTCTTTGATGTTCCAGCATATTCCGGTTTCGGAATTAAAAAGTCTCTTTGTTCCGTGTGACGAAAATGACCCCGACTGTGTAAAATGGCGCGGGAGAGATAACAAACCGCAGAAACTCGATAAAACAAAAGCAGACGGTACAGCGTGGGAATGTGTTGCTGCCTGCGAAAAAGATGTAGGTCAGCTTGAAGCAATTAAAGAGCAGGGCGATGTTTGTGCCATGGTTTTCGGTCACGACCACGCAAACTGCTTTACTGCCGAAATTGACGGTATAAAAATGATACAAACCGCAGGTGCATCTTTCAGAAGTTACGGTACTCCCGATTTAAGGGGTATACGAATGTTTGAGATTGATGAAAACAACCCGTGGAATTTTGAAACAAAAACTTATACATATTTTGATTTATGCGGCAAAAACCTTAAAACAAAAATTGATTATATGATGAGTGCCGATGAATACGATGTTAAAAGAAACGTCTTTTTCGGTTCTTTGGGTGTGGCGGCAGGAGTTACCGCAACCGCCGCAGTTGTTTCAAAAATTATCAAAAACAGAAAATAAGGTGAAAATATGCTGAAAATCGGTATACAGTCCGGATATTTATTTGATGACGGAAATTTCAGTGAAATGCTTCCGCTTGTAAAAGAAGCCGGGTTTGACTGCATTGATTTTAATATTGATTCAAAAATAAGTTACAAAGAGACCTGCGACGGCAAAATTGACGAGTTCTTTAAGCAAAGCGATGAAGAATTAAAGAATTATTATAAACCGCTTAAAGATAAGTTAGAAGAACTTAATATCACAATGAGTCAGATGCACGGACCTTTTCCGATATTCGCAAAAGATAATAAAGTTGCAACAGAACAGTTAGTTAATGCAACGCATAAATGTATTATGCTTTGTAATTATTTCAACTGCCCGTATCTTATAGTCCACCCCTCAAAACTTGACTGCCCCAAAGAGGAATATGAACTTAATATAAAACAGTATACTGATTTAATTGAAGATGCGAAAAAATATAAAGTCGGCATTTGTCTTGAAAATATGTTTCAGGGTAAAGACGGTCATGTTACGGAGGCTGTTTGCAGTGATATAAAAGAAGCCGTAAACTATATTGATACTTTAAACGAAAAAGCAGGGGAGAAGATTTTCTCATTTTGTTATGATTTAGGTCATGCAACTCTTCTCGGTAAAGATATCCGCCGTTCAATAAACGAACTCGGAGACCGTTTAACCGTTTTACATATACATGATAACAACGGCTTAAACGATACGCATCAGCAACCGTTTTCAAACACAAGAGGAAGCGGCTGGGTAACAGACTGGAAAGGGTTTATTGACGGACTTCGTGATATAAATTATAAAGGCGTTTTAAGTTTTGAAACTTTTAATGCACTGAGAAGTCTGCCGAAAGAGTTATATCCGGCTATGGTGAAATATATTGCCGAAACAGGTAAATACTTCGCCGGAAAAATTGAAGAATAGTATTTTTGTTTGCCGGAAACAAGAGATCGTGAATATATATCGCTTGTTCAACACAAAAAGAAAACAACGGTTTGATTAAATGTCAAGCCGTTATTTTCTTTTTATTACAAGTCCGTGATAAACTGTTCATTAATTATTTATTCTGAAAAAACGCATCGCAATTATAGTCGGTTGCAAATTTTCTCATTTGTTCTAAAACGTCACTGTAATTATTTAAATTAAGCTCACAGCGACCTTCTGACATCCATTCTGTTATTTTTATGTTGATTTCAGGAGAATAATGCGAATAATCTCTGTAATTGTCAAGATTAGTGATAATATCTTCTTCTTGATGATAAAAATAAACTTTTGTGTTTGAATATTTAAGAATTTTGCTTAGAGCATATTTAACGGTATCAATTTGAACATCAAGTCCGCCGTTTCTCACTTGCTGATCCCAATATAAAATGCTGTAAGGTACGAAAAAAAAGACAAATTCCGTATTCGGGTTATTTTTAATTAAAGGTAAAATATTGTATTTTAAATTATTGTCAACGGTTTTTTGTATTGTTTTGTCAAATATTTGTTTTTTTGATGATATATCAGGTCTTGATGAATTCTGCAAAACGACATCTTTGCTGTATATTAAATGTTTTCTGTCACCGGTAGGCGCAATATCTTTTTTATTCCCGATAATAGTGTTGTAAATATTTTTTAAACTGTAATGATAAAAAATATCTAAATTTAAAAGATATGATAAATCTTTAATGTGTGACTCTTTATACAGATATTCAGGTAAAGGATATCTCGGTTTATCATAATCAACTAAAAGTTGAAATTCATCAAGATCCCAATAAACAGTTTTTATGTTTCTGTTGCTTTTGAAACAAATTTCCAAGATTCTCTTCATGTTGTAACTTGACCCGCCGGAATAAGCGAGATTTACCATGTTGCAATTTAACTTTTCATTAAAATCTTTTACATCTGTATTTTCTACCATTGATGTTCCGACTAAAACGGTATCATAATCATAATGTCTTGCTATTCCGGGGTTGCAGTACATCTCCGTATATTCATAATAAGTAAAAATACCGTTTTCCTTACCATACCGAAGCAACGGATCGGTTATAAACATAAACGACCCGAAAAGCAATACTACGACAAGCAAAACACTGATAATTGAAACAGTCCATTTCTTTTCA
>JAZUHA010000112.1:0-2431 GCA_045641485.1 Acutalibacteraceae bacterium | reverse complement strand
TCTTACGAAGCCGCAACAGAAGACTTTGCCGTATATACACCGGTGGTTAATCTTGCGATAAAAGGCGACGGTGACAACGCAAACGCATACAGAACAAAAGAACTTGAAAGCACAACAACCGAAATAATGCTTGTACCGGGTAAGTCCATAACATTAAATGTAACAGGAAATCCCGAAAAAGCGGAAATCGGCTGCCGTATAGCAAAGACATATGATCATGATGCAAGTGTTAATGCAACAATCGGCGGAAATAGTAAGACCGGTAGATTGGCAATCAGCGGCAAAACCGAAACATACAGACCGCTTGATATTGCAACATACGGCAACACAATAACAATAGCGAACCCGGAAGGCAGTAATGCGGTAATAGCGCTTTCAAATATAAAGACCGCAGGAAAACCGGCTGCAGCCAAAGCGTTGGCAACAACGGGAGGCACGGCAGGTATAGGCGGTAAAAAAGCATCTGTAGTTGACAGCAAAACAGTTGATGTTTCCGGCGTGGAAGTAAGCTGGAACAAAGATGCCGTACTTAAAGGCGAGCCCGCAACAATAACGATTACAACTCCCGAAAATATAGACGGAATTTATATGAACGGAAAAGTAATTCCGGGATTCAGCGGCATAGCGGGAGGCAAGCGCGAATGGACTTATACGGTTACACCCGATGAAAACGGTAATTATATAATAGGGATTGTTTACGAGGATTCAGAGGGTAACAAAACTGAAGAAAAGACGATTGAAGTAAATAAAGAGAACATCGGCGGAACGCTTAATTTGAACGATACATTAAGTCTTTCAACACTTCAACCGATACTCGATATGTTCAATCAGATTTTTAAGTTAATCGAAACAATTCTTAAACCGATATTTTCAATAGTGAAAGGAAGTGCAGTTTAAATGGAAAAGCAAACATACGATAAGCCTTTATTTAAAGTACACTTAATACCCCTTGCAAACGGCGGTCCGGGATGTAATGTGAAGGCATTGGCAGGAGAAAATTATATGTGTCCGATAACTGCGCCGGATGGTGACGGTATGCTTTTTACAACATCAACTATGGGTTGCAATACTTTTACAATGGTTGGGCAAACAAAAGAAGATCTTATGCTTACTTACGATCTCTGCTACCATGTTCCTATAAACGCAAACACAATATTCTGGTCGTGATAAAAAAACCTCTTCCCTTTCGGCAGGAGGTTTTTAGTTTTCAGTTTTCAGTTTTCAGTTTTCAGAGTGGATAACAGGCGTATTGTTCTCTGATATTTACCCTTTTTTTCAGAGTGGAGTGTGGAGTGTGAAGAGTGGAGTTTCGGGGCACTGCGTGCCGATTTATATATTACATTGCGAATAACCGTTACTTCATTCTCCGATATTTACCTTTTTCAGAGTGGAGTGTGGCTTCGCCGAATCAGATTTCAGTTTTCAGTTTTCAGCGTGGATAACAGGCGTTTTGTTCTCTGATATTTATCTTTTTCAGTGAGGAATTAGGAATTAGGAGTGAGGAATTTCGGGGCACTGCGTGCCGATTTATATATTACATTGCGAATAACCGTTACTTCATTCTCCGATATTTACCTTTTTTCAGTGAGGAATTAGGAATGAGGAGTGAGGAATTTTGGGGCTTCGCCGAATTATATCACATTGTGAATAACTGTTAGTTCACACTTTCATATTTTATTTTTCATTACAATTAAATAAATTTAAAAAACCGATTTATCGTTCTTTAAAAGCAAAGAATAATAAATCGGTTAATTTTTTTATAACATACTTAAGCAAAAAGTCAGCAATATCCCCAAAATAAACACGATAACTTATTGATATACATAAACAGTTGTAAATCGGAACGGCTTGCCGTTCCCCGAAATTTTTATCTATTATCTGTTATCTATTATCTGTTATCTGAAAAATGGTAAATATCGGAGAATGAAGTAACGGTTATTCGCAAAGTAATATATAAATCGGCGCGCAGTGCCCCGAAATTCCTCACTCCTCATTCCTAATTCCTCACTGAAAAAGGCAAATATCGGAGAATAAACTGTCGGTTATTCACAGAGTAATATATAATCCCGGCAAAGCCCCGAAACTCCACTCTTCACTCTTCACGCTCCACACTGAAATATAATCGGAGCGAAGTGACCCGAAACTAACCGCTAACCGCTAAAACGCTAAAAACTCGTCACCACTCCTGCCTCATTATAATTCCACGGAGCAAATCCGGCTTTTATAACGGGGCTGTTTTCGGCTATTGTAAAGTCGAAATTGAGCGGATCACGGAAAAGCGGGTTTTCAAAGTGTGCGTTATTGTAAAAGCCTTTTCCTTTGCACTGTGAAACGGTCTTTTTTTCACCTATCTTAAATGAGTGGCCCGAAAGAACTTTTTCCTCTCTTTCCAAATCCCAATAGAAGTTATTGTTATCTTTAAATGTGTCTG
>JAZUHA010000111.1:0-3342 GCA_045641485.1 Acutalibacteraceae bacterium | reverse complement strand
ATTTGTACCTCCGTTTGGGTAAAAGAATAGCCGTCACATTCAAGTGACGGCATAAATAAATATTTTTTCAATTAGTAATTGCGTTTTCTTCCAGCAAAAACTGTTCCACCCCGATATATAGAATTCCGTTGTCGTCATGCCAAGGTTCTATATTGTCCTTCACGATTACAATTTTCTTAAAGAAATCCGGGATATGCATTAAAGACTCAATTTCCTGCTTGTGTTTTTCAGGTTCATTAATAGAAAGAGCAGATTGAATATAGTATCGCTGATTTCCACGGTTGATAACGAAATCCACTTCCAACTGTTTGCGTATTTTTTTGTTTTCTTTATCCCTGGTGTTAAGTTCAACCAAACCTACGTCAACATCAAATCCACGGCGAATCAGTTCATTATAGATAATATTTTCCATAATATGTGTCTCTTCTTGCTGACGAAAATTCAGCCGTGCATTGCGAAGTCCGATATCGGAAAAGTAATACTTAAATGGTGTCTTGATATATTTCTTTCCTTTAACATCGTATCGCACAGACTTTTGAATTAAAAATGCGTCAGAAAAATATCCGAGGTAGGTTTCAACTGTTTCTGATGAAATATGAATGTGCTTTTCCGTGGCAAAGGTATTGGATAATTTTAACGGGTTTGTCAACGAACCGATAGATGACGAAACAACATTGAGAAGATCTTCCAGTATTTCAGCATCGTTACGAATATCGTGGCGTTCTATAACATCCTTAATATATGTCTTGGTAAAAAGATCTTTAAGATATTTGCTTTTTTCTTCGTGGGTCTCAAAAGAAAGAACCAACGGCATCCCGCCATAAGTGCAGTATTCACGCCATGCATTTTGCGGTTTACCGGAATAGGCAGAACAAAATTCGGCGAAGGAAAGCGGATAAACCCTGATTTCGTCTCCACGGTCCCGAAACTGTGTCAATACATCCGATGAGAGCATTTTTGAATTGCTACCTGTGACATATATATCTGCATTTTTAATTTTCATAAGGCCAAGGAGTACATCGGAAAAGCCAACCTTTGCAGATGCATCGTCCAAATATGGATTAGGCATTTCACTGACAAATTGAATTTCATCAATCATGATGTAATACTGCTTTGTTTTATCGGCGATTTTCTCTCGGATATAGGAATCCAATTCAAATGGATTTCGATATTTCAGATTCTGAAGCTCATCAAGAGCAAGCTCAACAATCTGGTCTTCTGAAACACCATTTTCACGAAGATAACGACCGAACAATTCAAATAAAAGGTATGATTTACCGCACCTGCGTATTCCGGTGATTATTTTTATTCTGCCATTGTGCATCTTCTTGATAAGTTTATTCAGATAGTCTGTACGCATGATTTCCATAATTAAACACCTCTTTCCACAGTTTCAGCAGAATGGAGTTATATTTTATAGGGATAGTATAACACAAATCCGTAAAAAATCAACATGCTAACCGAAAAAAGTGCGGCAATCCGCACGTTTTCCAAACAGCCGAATTGTAAAAAGAGTATTTTTTCCCGACTTGCCCAATTTCATCATTATTACTTTTCGGTTAATCTCTGCGTTATGAGAACAAACTTACAACTGTTTACGGAGTAGGTAGTCTTCCGATACGATAGAAATGGGAGTTCCAATACGAAGTGTTATACGATTCATATTTAATCGGATCACCCGCATCTACCATCTGATAATTAAGAAAAGTTTTTTGCCGGTTACGGGTTACAAGTTACATCTTATTTTATCAATATTCCCGGTCCGAACGGTCCGTCAAATATTTCCTGTTCGTATTCGGGTGGCTAAATCTTTTTCCAGCCCTTCTGAACGCCGTATTTCCCAATTCTCATTGCTTTTTCAACTGCTACAATTTACTTAACTGAAAGTATATTTTACACCTTCACGACAACAATGCAGAGGATTGCAGACACTTATCGGCATGGTGCGAACATAAAACAAGTGCCGCAATCCTTTATATATCAATGCTTTGGACACATAGACGGATGTTTTTATATTAAATGAAATATTTGATTATAAGTGATAATATTTAAAAATTGCTGTATATAGCAAAACATCTGTCTTTGCGTCTTTTGATGGATCAAAGCTTCACTCCCGGAGTCAATCTGACTGCAACGCCTTTGTAACCTCTCAGTTCCTTACATTCAAGAGAATTTACTTTTGCAGGTTCAAGTCCGTATTTCGGGACAAGCTTTTTCAATTTGAGTATTTCCTGTTGAATTTTCTGTCGTTGGAATCGACCTGAATTTCATCATCGCCGGTTCCGTAAAAGAAATGTGTTTCCAACTGTTTTCTCGGCAAAAGTACCACCTCTGTATTTCTTTATTTTTTTCAAGAGTACCGTTTTTTGAAAAATTTTACAGTACCCGGTACTGTAAAATCGCACCTTCATCCGCTCAGTTTTCTGTTTACGATGAACTGTCGGTTGGAGGTATTTCCATTCAATAAACGGAAAATTACACAGTGCGCTAAGTAAATCCGGCTGAAAAGAATTTCATCTGTTTATCACCTCCCACTACTATTCTGACGGAATTTTCAATTTTTGGTCAAAATGGCGGAGTGGTCAAAAACGATAAACCGGAGTTCTTTTTCGGAAAAATAAATTTTCGGTACTTACACTTTGTTTTTTGAACGGATGTAACCGTGTAACCGTAACTTATGAAAAAATCTTTTTCAGATAGTCAGTATGCTAAGTAAATCCGGCTGAAAAGAAATTCATTGTTCATCACCTCCCACTACTATTCTGACGGAATTTTCAATTTTTGGTCAAAATGGCGGAGTGGTCAAAAATGATAAACCGGAGTTCTGTTTTAGAAAAATAAATTTCTATATTTACACCTTGTTTTTCGTATTGATATGACTTGGTAATCAGAAATTTAAAGAAGATTTGATTGCAGCATCCGAAATTCTTATCAGACCAACGAATCGATGCCGTTGGTACTTCACAAAGCTGCCATGCTGCTGTACCGAAAGAACCTTGTTGTCGACGGAATGCCCGAAGGAAACACTGTTGCCGTATGAAAAACTGCTGACTCTCAGAAACGAAGTAATACAGAGTCAATAAATATAACAACATTTACACAATCCGCCATTAATACAGAAAAAAATCAAATTAAAAAATAAAGCCCTCGAAAAATGATTACATTTCATTTTCCGAGGGCGATTTTTTTGATAAAAAATTTTAGTTTTTTAATGTTTCATAAAGTATACCATAAAAAACACTTACAGACCTAGTAATTGTATTACAAGAATTGCAAAAAATCAATACTTTTTTATGATTTAATTTTCTGAATTAGGAAAATTTGTTATTTTCTGCAAATTTT
>JAZUHA010000110.1:0-4256 GCA_045641485.1 Acutalibacteraceae bacterium | reverse complement strand
AAACTATTTGTCATCGGCTCCTTCCGTTTTTAGTTTTAAGTGTTAAGAGTTAAGTTTTAAGAATAGATTTTCTGCTTCTTTTACTGTCTTTTCTGTTGCAAAAAATGAAGCTCTTTCTTTCGCTTTTTCAGCGTAATATTTTAACTTATCACCGGAGAGCATTTGCTTGATTCCGGTATAAATGCCATCTTCACTGTTTTCAATAACAATTCCGTATTCATTGTTTTCACCGAGAATTTCTTTTGCCCCGGACACATCTGTTGACACGACAGATTTCCCGAGAATTATTGCTTCGGTCACTGCTGTGCTCAGACCTTCTGTTCTTGAAGAACATACAAACAAATCGGAATTCTTGACAAATTTGTATGGGTTGGTTTGATATCCGAGAAGGAAAACAGTATTTTCAAGTTCAAAATCTTTTATTTGATTTTGTAATTCGTTATGGCAATAGCCTTCACCGATAATATTAAGCTTGAAAAAAACACCTTCATCTTTTAATTTTTTGCAAACATTTATCAGCCGGTCATAGCCTTTTGTCGGTTCAAGACACCCGACTGTAGTAAATATCAAAATTTCAGAATCAGTGATTTCACAACTTCCTTCGCTGAGATAAATTATCCGATCAAAGTCATTCGTATTATATATAACTTGCGATTTTTTATTTGGGGATATTACATTATCAATCGTATTACAAACATATTGTGATACGCCAATGATCTCGTTGAATCTATTATAAATATGTTTTAATCCGAAAGTATTAAAAGATTTTATAAATTCACCGTGTACCCATGCAATTTTTGGCTTCTTTGACCCGGCAACAACAAAAGTCGGAACACCCGTCATATATGCAACCAGTAAATCATAATCGTTTTTCTTTACGATTTTATCTATATAAAACTTGTAAAGAATCTTTTTGGGCAGAAATTTATAAACAGTTTTTATTCCTTTGAATTTTTTCTTTCCGAGATTTATGAAATTAACATCATCTTTTAATGTTTTGGCGTTAACCCCTTCATCAAATAATGTTAATACGGTTATGTCAAATTTTGACCTATCCATAAAATTAACAAGATTGATAAGGACTCTTTCTGCTCCGCCACCGCCGAGATTTTCAATTACAAAAAGTATTTTTCTCATTTGCTTCTCATTTTTTGTATCATATAAGGTGTATCTTCTCCGAAAATAGGACATTCATTTACAATTTGAGGGAACCAAACCGATTGTCCACGGCAATTTGATTCGATCATTACGATGTTATCATTTTCATCCATGGTGAAATCCCATGAAATCATACCTACATGAGGCGTTGTTGCATGCATTTTTTTAGCAACGGAAATCATTTTTTGAATATCACCTATATAATATCCTTTAAATTCTATGCCGGTATCAGGATGTTTAGTATAAGTTATTGTTTTATCACCATAACCTAATTGATATGCTTTTTCTTTGAGCGTTCCGTCATCATTTACTCCGATGCAAAGTCCACCCTTATGAATATTCTCAACTTCATTTTTCCCGACACCAATACGCATAACAGGAATCACATTATGCACTTCATCTTCCACGATATATGTAATCAGTCTGATTGTGTTTATTGAGCTTGGATTTAATGCCGAAAATTCTTTACTGTTGATAATTTTACTTTGAACTATGAAATTTTTTCCGTATTTTGAAATCAATTCTGTGGCACTTTGATTTGTTTTAACATCTTTTCCGTTTTGCATATTAAGAACAAGCACACCACTGCCTGAGCCGGTTTCAACTGTAGGTTTGATAACACATTCTCCGAGATTTGATAAACTTTCGATAGCTTTATCTTTAGTCAAGAGATTGTGATTTCCGTCAGTATATGTACCATTGCAGCACATCAAATATGTATTTGGAAACGTAACTCCTTCAACATTGGAATAAATTGTTTTTATCAGACTTTTATTGTCGAAAATACGGCAATAATCCGTTGGATTGATTATCGGTTCAAGTTTTGTCGAATAGAACATTTCCGGAAAATAATCTTTATGATATACACCGTTCATGCTTTCATAAAGTTTGTTCCACCATGGTTTGATTGTTTTTCCGTAATTATTGCTCCAAAAATCCTTGAATTCGTTTTGCTGAGAATTACTCCAACTAATATTGGAAAATATTTTTTTCTTTTTTTTTATTGAAATATTTTCGGAAAAAACAATTTTTAAAAGATATAGATTATCAGGGAGATTATTTATTGCTTTTTGAATACCGTTAAACATAAAAAGTACACCTTAATTTCCGTGTGTTTTAATAAATTCCCATTTTTAAGATTTCTTTATTGTAAGAAAAATCTTCATTATAGAATTTTTCTTGAGCAAACAATATTGAAATAAATTATCCCAAATATGCCCCAAAAATATTGATGGCACAGCAGATACAATGAAATTGTATTTTAAACTTGTTTGATTATGTTTTACTGAGATTTTTGTCTTTTATTATCAATTTCCAATTTTTTGAAAACTTATAATCGTATTCTTTTGGATTGAAAAATTCAAATCCACCACTGTCAAAGAATGTTATCTCACCAAACAAAAGTTTATCGCCTAAAGAGTAAAAATCAATTCTTGCAAATAAAAATGGCTGCGATAAATCGTTTGCAATTGATTTCATTTTATCAAATTGTTCTTTTGAAATTGGCAAAGAAATAGATTCGTTATTTGGACAACCGTCATCTATCGGTACAAATTTCATATTTTCATCATAAAAATTTCTGTAATGTATACCACAAAATCTACCGGTGTCATATTCCATATACTCAGCTTTTCCGTTAAAGCAGAAAAATTTATAATCTTTTAATTCACCGGATTCATCCTCGAGATATTTTTCAGCAACAATCCTTTTTGGAATGTCTTTATAAACCCATTCTCTTCCTGACCAATAAATATCCTGCTTAAGCCATGTTGACATAAGTAATTTTTGTTGATGCCAATTTATTTTGTCTTTATCTGTGACTATCAGGTTCATATGACTGCCATGAGCAGCTTTCAGTACAAATTTTTCCGGCAGAGCATCTATATCTATCTCACTGACCTTATTATAAACTCCATAAACCTCGTTAAGCATATCACCATAGCCTTTTTCGGCAACATATTCACGAACAGCAACTTTATCTGCACACTGAGACATCAAAGGATCTTTGACATTTACTTTATACCAATTCAATTTTTCACTGTATGTCTGAGGGTTATCAAGATTGAGTTCATAACCGGCTTTCTTTTGGAAAAACTTTTTTACCGCTGTTTCGTCATCCATTATTTTAGGCATTATTTTGCATTCAACGATATGAAGACAACTGATTAAAAATTCTCCCCAAAACGAGCTTCTAATTTTATCCTTGTTCAAAAATATCATCCCTTTATTTTGCTTGCCATTTTCTGTATTTCAGCACCAAATTTGTCGGCACAAAAATCTTCATCAAATTTATTATCGGTCTCACATACCACTTAACCGGATATCCGAGCAACCTATAACCGATAATATCTGTTTTGAAAGAATTCCAGCGAACCTTTGCTGTTCTTCTTTTTATTGCAGCTTCATCTTCTCTTACGAGATAAAGCGGTTCATCGGTATTAACGCCTTTATAGCCTGCGGCGAAAAAACGGTACCAAAGGTCTCTGTCCTGACCTCTGACGGTTCTCGGACAAACAGTGTAGCCGTTCAGCTTATCATACACATATTTGTATGTGAGTATTGTTGCATGATTGAACGGGACCTCTTTATGCGGAGTGAATTTGTCCGGTTCGGCAGGCCTTACATCAACAGCACCGAATGAACCGTCTTCGCTGAATCTCTGCATTGCCGTTCCGACAAGAACCGCATCAGGATGTGATTTAAGATAATCAAGCTGCTTTTCAAATCTGTCGGGAGTGCACTTATCGTCTCCGTCCATACGTGCGGCAAATTCACCGGTGGCATTTTCAAGACAATGGTTCAGGCTGAATGCAAGTCGGGAATTAACTTCGTTTTTCAGCAGAATGATTTTATCGGGATATTTCTTTGCATATTCCGATGCAACAGCATAAGTGTTATCGGTTGAACAATCGTCGCAAAGAATAAGCTCCCAGTTTGTGTATGTTTGAGCAGTAATCGAATCTATTGCTTCCGATAGAGTATCTCCGCAATTGTAAATTCCCATAAGAATGGAAATTTTACCGTAGTCTGTCATAAGCACTCCTGAAAATCGGTTTATTGAGCGAGCCCCATTATCTTCATAATACTTTCATTTACGA
>JAZUHA010000109.1:0-6893 GCA_045641485.1 Acutalibacteraceae bacterium | reverse complement strand
TTTGCTTTGCAAATATGAGATAATATCCGTTCCTCATACGCGAAGCGTATATCATCCGCTGAAGGCGGATATCATATCGAAGATATATCACCCGTTCCGCAGGGAACGGATATCATTGAAAAAAGCACTTGCCGAAGCAAGTGCTTTTTTCATGGTACAGATGATGGGACTTGAACCCACATGAATTTGCATTCATCAGAACCTGAATCTGACGCGTCTGCCAATTCCGCCACATCTGTATTTACTGCTTCTGTATTTTACCACAAGAGGCCGGTTGTGTCAATATTCTGCGGAAAAATGCATACAGTCTCTTTTACTTTTTTATTCTTTTATCATATTATGGTATCTGCCCATCCAATAGGGGAGAGTATAAATTGTGGAAGGCTCCATACAGTTCGGCGAGTAATGTTCCGCAAGGTCGTAAGAATTGTTATTGTATTTATGAATTGACCTTTCGTCGGGTGCGGCAACCGCCCAGTCGAGAGTAAGCGCCTTTAAAACGTATTTAACAATACTTGCGGTATCTTCTGTATCAATATCAGGCATTTTCCCGTCTTTAAGGCTGTAAGACAGTGAACTGTCATCATCAATACCGAGTGCCGAAAGTTTAAGTGTTGCAATATCATCACGGTTTTCATTACTTGCACGGTATTGTACCGTATCTACGGGTGTACGGCTTAAAGACCATGCTGCTGTTTTAATGAGCGAATTACCGTATGCATCGTACATTTCTTTTTCGGGATATGCGAGCTGATATATATAGTACCAAAGCGGATTTTCGCTGTATTTCATGGAAATCCACCAACTGTTAAGTGCCGAGCGGTAATAATCAAGAAGAACATCGTCTGTTTCCGTTTGGAAAAGCACATAAAAGCCGAGCATTGCCATTTCTTCCGCAGAATAATTAAGCAGAAGTCTGAACAATGTTTCGCATAATTTTGTACCGTCTATGGTGGAAAAAATTATTCCGCCGGCTTCACCGAGAGTGTCTTTTACCGTAGATGATGCAGTCGCTATATATCTTTCGTAATATTGAGTCATAACCTTTGCATATTCATAAGCCGGGTCAAGTGCGGCAAGGCGGTATTCATCTTCCCATTTCTGATAGCCTGTAATATATGCGGCTGTTTTAAATACGGTAAGAAGCATTTCCGCATGGAGAGGTGCCACGGAAAGACCGGAGGAATTAAGGAAAGTAGTTCTGTCAAATTTACCCCAGGTTGTGGGCTGACCGGAGCCGTCAAGCAGACGGTAGCCGTTATCGGAAAGATGCTGTGCAAGGTTGTCTACGGCGTTAACAACAAGCGATTTTATCTCTGCATCTTCTTCGCCTAAAATGTCATATATAAGTTTAAATATAAACATATGTCCCGCAAATTCATCGGCACTTGTATCGCCCTTATATACAATATCTTCGGGTGAATATCCGCTTCCTATCAAATCGTTCCAAAGTCTTTGCGGTACTTTTCCGGAAGCGTCAACCGTTACACCCCTCAAGTTTTCGCCGTTAAGAATATAATCCTCGTTATCTTCGGGAATAGAGGAAACGCCGGTTGATGTTTTATTATCGTTTACAGACCAGTAAATATCTCCCCAATAGCCGTTGCCCTCGCTTTTTAAACTGTATGTTCTCGCAACGAAGCCTTTGAGAAGTTGTGTTCTTTTTTCATATTCCGCTCCTTTGTTTTCGGGCGCAGAGGGGTCAGACCAACTGTCGGGTGAAAACGGAGTAAGAAGTTTACCGTTTGTAATAAGGTCATCGGAGCCCGTTATGGCAAGTTTGCTTTGTGCTTTTGTAAACTGTGCGGCAGGGCTTTGACCGGGAACATATACAGAATAGTTACCGCCTTTTAACAAGGCTTTGCCGGATAATCTGTGGGAATTGTTGTCACCGGTTACACCGCCGTTTTCAAAAAGTCTTATGTAACTGTCAACCGTGCCCGTTCTCATGGAAATGTAATAAAGCAGAAGAACTGCTTCTGCACTTGTATACGCCGCTTTTTTGGCTTCCTCCAGGTCGGTTTTATCGACACCGGGTGTGTTTTTAAGTACGGCATATCTCATAAGTTCTCCGCCGCCGTACATAGAAGTCCAAAGTCCGTCATTATCGCTTTCGTACGATTTCCATTTATTTCCGCTTCTGTAGGCACAGTCAACCATACCCCGGCGGGAGATATTGTCCTGCGTACTTTTACTCATAACGGCGGCTTTTTTTGTTCCGCTCATATCTTTATATTCAATATGCGTAACGCCCGCTTTCATAAGTGTCCATATACCGTTTACGCCGTCACTGAATATTGCGAGAACATTCGGGGCGGTTGTATCGGCTGAATAGAAATATCTGTCACCCATAAAACGCTGTTTTTTGTCACGCTTTGTTGCGGCGTTTTCATCTGTACGGAGAACGCCGTAAGATGTGATTTCCCATTTTGCGCCGTCGGGAGTTACAACCGACTGACTGTTTGTATAATCTGTTGTTGTTTTTACAATTTCGGGAACTTCCGGTGCATTAACCGAAAATCTTGTGACGATTTTTTGTTTGTTTTCGGTTTCTTTTACAGCACCGTTCATATAATCGCTTTTAAGTTTTTCCGTATTTCCGATAG
The DNA here is from genome assembly GCA_045641485.1 of Acutalibacteraceae bacterium. Lineage (GTDB taxonomy): Bacteria > Bacillota > Clostridia > Oscillospirales > Acutalibacteraceae > DTU089. The sequence continues at coordinate 4,287 of JAZUHA010000109.1, read as the reverse complement.
TAGGCTCTTTAACAACATTAAGCGTAACGCTGTCCGTAAGTCCGTCTGCGGTTTTTGCCGTTACGGTTGCAGTACCTTCTTTAAGTGCGGTTACTCTGCCGAACTTATCAACAGTTGCGGTATCTTCCGGCGAAACGCTCCAACTTAAAACTCTGTTTTCCGTTTTATCTTCAAAAATGCAGTCAAGAGTTCTGCTGTCGCCTACAGAAAGTTCCCAGTTTTCGGGAACTATCACTCTGAAGCCGTCGGAAAAAGGCTTTGCCCCTACAAGAAGTGTGTTTATCATAAATATCAATGATAAAATAAAAGAAATGATTTTAGCAAACATTTTAAAAACCTCCTCTATGAAAAACTATAACACAGTAACCGGTTTGAGTCAATAAAATTCACTCTGTCAAGTGAAATTGGTGAAAATATGTGAAAAAAGTCAAATTACAGCGGAGTTTCGGCTTTCGGCAGGATAATATAAATCGGTTTACCGTTCTGTAAAAGTTGAACGATAAACCGTTTTTTGTATTTAATTTATTCTGTATATTGTTTATGAACAAGTATACTTATTTGTTACAACCCTGAAGTCTGTATTTTGCCTAATCACTAACTACCAACCACTGAAAACTATTAAACACCTGCAGTGGCGGCAGCCTGTGCTTCCTTGCGGCGTGCGGCTTTTTTCTTTTTTGATTTATATGTAAGAAGTTCACGGACACATTCGTCGGGAATATCAATATCGCCCACGGTGATAACCTCTTTATTATAAAGACCTTTAAAGTTTGTGCCGCCTGTTGTAAGAAGTTTGTTTTTCTTTGCGAATTTTATAAGTTCCTTACGCTCGTCTTCGGAAACGCCGTTTATATAAACTTCAATTCCGTCAAGACCTGCTTCGGTAAGTTTTCCTAAAAGTTCGGGATTTTTACAACGAAGCGGATGAGAAAGAATTGCTATACCGCCCGCATCGTGAATAGCGGTAAGAACATCGAAAATATCTTCGTATTCGGGCACAAAATCAAGAGAGTCGGGATTCTCTTTTGAAAAAAGTTTGTTGTAAAGATCGCCGTAAACAGCGTTTGTAAAGCCGGTTTCAATAAGAGCCTGCATTATGTGGACTTTAAAAATATTGGTTGAACCGGAAGCGCATTTTGCAACAAATTCGGGAGTTATGGGATAACGCTGTGCAACTTTAAGCATCATAAAATGAGATGCTTTTTTTCTCGTTAAAGAACTGCGACGGCAAAGACCTTCAAGCCTGTCCGGAAAATCCGGAAGATAGCATATCAGGTGAATTTCCTGACCGTTTGTTTTATCCGTTCCGGAAAGTTCAACACCGGGAATGACGGTGATGCCGAGCCTTTCGCCGATAACTTTACCCCTTACAGTACCTGCAAGACAATCGTGATCCGTTATTGCTATTGTGGAAACGCCGCGTTTCTTGGCAAGAATAATGAGGTCTTCTATGCCGAGAGAGCCGTTCGACAGTCTTGTGTGGCAGTGCAAATCAGAAGACAAAATAATCCTTCCTTTCAAAAAAATAATTCTGCATAATAAGGGGAAAAACAACAAAATCAGCGAAATTCGGTGAAAAATGCCCATAAACCCCAACAATAATACTGTTACAATAATTATACCTCTTAATTTTAAAAAAAGCAAGGGAAATGAGTGTAATTTTTAAGAAATTTTAAGATTTTTTGCTTTTTGAATTATTATACTTGAAATTATAATAATTCAGAGTATAATTCAGAAAAAAGGTGATTTTATGCAGTACAGATTAAATAAAAAAGGCGAAAATGTGAGCGCTCTCGGTTTCGGCTGTATGAGGCTACCGAAAGAAGACGAAGCACTTTGTAAAAAACTTTTATATTCCGCCGCCGAAAAAGGTATAAATTATTTTGATACGGCGTATCTTTACGGCGGCAACGAGGAACTTCTCGGCAAAATTCTTGACAGCGAACTTCGTGATAAAATTAACATTGCTTCAAAGCTTCCGCACCATCTTTGTAAAAACTGCAAGGATTTTGATAAAATTTTTTATACTACGCTTAAACGCCTTAAAACCGACAGAATTGACTATTATCTCATTCACTCATTAAACGATGTAAATGTATGGCAGAGGCTTACAAGATACGGTATTAAAGAATGGATAAAGGAAAAGAAAAACAGCGGAGAAATAAAAAACATCGGCTTTTCGTATCACGGTGCAACGGGCGATTTTAAAAAACTTATAGATGATTACGACTGGGATTTTTGTCAGATACAATATAATTATATTGACGAAAATAACCAAGCCGGTGTGCAAGGTCTTGACTATGCGTATGAACACAAAATACCCGTAATCATAATGGAGCCTTTAAGGGGAGGTAAACTTACAAACGATTTGCCCGACAGCGCAAAAGAAATTCTTAAAGCGGAAAATAAATCCGCTTCCGATATCGGGCTTCGCTGGGTGTGGAACCACAAGGGTGTTATGACTGTTTTAAGCGGTATGAGAAACGAAAACGACCTTGCTTTAAACCTCGCTTCGGCAGAAAAAGCACTCCCCGGGAGTTTTCCCGAGGAGGATTTTAAGACGGTTGAAAAACTTAAAAAGGAAATCAACAAATATTCCGTTGTTCCGTGTACGGGTTGCGGATACTGTCTTCCCTGCCCGTACGGGGTTGCAATTCCCACCTGCTTTTCTGACAGAAATGCCTACGAAAGAAATAAAGAAAACCGCAAACTTTTTAAAATTGATTCCGCTGTTACCCACTATGTTCAAAGTACCGGTCTTTTGGGCAAGGGAGCGGGAAATGCCGCAAAATGTCACGGGTGCGGTGCGTGTGAAAAGAAATGCCCGCAGCATATAGAAATAAGAAAAGCGCTTAAAGAAACAGCAGAAGTTATGGAGCCGTGGTATATTAAACTCGCTTCCAAAGTGGCGCAGACGGTTAATTCGAGAAAATAAATCAGCAGGGAACTGTCCATAATAATAAAAAATAAGGGTTTTACGGTAAAGCAAATAAGCCGTAAAGCCCTTTTAATTTTAAATATAATATCAGTCGTTAATAACACATCTGTCAATAGCATATTCCAGCATCATATTTACAAGTTCGTTCCTTGAGCGGTTTGTAGTCTCTGAAATTTCATCAAGTTTACTTACGGTTTCTTCCTTTATCCTGACAGAAAATACTTTATAACCGTCATTTCCTTTTTCTTTACTTCGCTTTGTAATAATAAAATTATCTTCCATTAAAATAACACCAACCCGATATTTAATTGTAATTTAATTTTAATCTTGACAAATCACAAAATATATATTATAGTTTATGTTATAAAATATGTTATATGTTATGTTACGAGTTTTGGGCGTTTGAATTTTTTCTATAATATGAATAACGGGGTGTATTTATGTATTGTACAAATTGCGGTCAGGAATATCTTTCGGACTTCGGTTCATGTCCGTATTGCGGATATTCTTCCGAATCGGTTTCAGTTCAAAATAACATGGAACAAGTTGATACATCAAAAGAAAGAACGATATATATTTGCGGTTTGTTATCATTTGTTCTGCCGGTTGCCGGTACTATAGCAATAGTTCTTGCTATTATAATGTTTGTGCAGAACGGCAGACTGACAAAAAAGGCAAAAACGGGATTGATTAGCGGAATATGCGGGGGAGTTTTTTGGTTTTTCCTGACTGCGCTGTTGGAAAGAATTATTTTGATGTGACGTAAGTTTAAAACATAAGCAGTACAATAAAAACGGAGACAGCAAACCGGGGAAAAACGGATAGCACAAAAGAAAGCAATAGTGGGTGTCGAGAAATGGCAAAGTACAGCAAAGAATTCAAAGAAGAAGCTATACGGCTATCGAATGAGATCGGGAACAAAAAAGCGGTAGCACTGTTGGGAATACCGTATTACACGCTTGCCGACTGGAGAAAACACGAGTCGAAAGAACCGGAATTGAGTGAAGAAGAATTCAAGATTCGGTACCTTGAACTCGAAAGAGAGAATGCGGAGTTACACCGGGCAAATGAAATTTTGAAGAATGCCCTCGCTTTTGCAGCAAAAGGCCGAAAGAAATAAAAATACGGAAAGGAATAATAAAAATGAACGAACAACTGACAGAACAACTTCAACAGGCAAGAGATACATTAAAAGAGTTGAATAAATATAACAACAGTATTATTGCTGCCGAAACGGAAAAAAACTGTTTGAAAAAACCGACATGGTGGCCTTCTTCAAAAGTTATTATTATATGGTGTATTTCTATAATGCTTACATACAAGTCGGAGGCCAAGCGGTCTTAGGAAGA
>JAZUHA010000108.1:0-4880 GCA_045641485.1 Acutalibacteraceae bacterium | reverse complement strand
TTCCCGAGTATCTGAAATTATTTATGGACGGCGTTGTGGAAACTAAAACAGGAGCAATGATAAAACCGTACAAGGACGGTACTGTTTATAAGAGTTTTTGGTCTGTGGATCGCCTTGCCGATATTACCAAAAAGTGCAATGAAAAAGGCTTGACTGTGCATGTTCATACTATGGGTGATGCCGCTATTAAAGAAACCACGGATGCCTATATCAAGGGCGGCGACGGAATACATCGTAACTGCATGGTGCACCTCCGCAATGTGGATAAGGAGGATTTCCGGCGTTTAGCCGATAACAACATTGCTTGCAGTGCAGGTATCACGTGGCATGTGTCCGGTGGTGACGCAGAAAAATTTATGGCAGAGTTTCTGGAGGACGAATATATTAAACACGCCTATCCGATAAAGTCATTCTTTGACGCCGGAGCCCGGGTGTCATCTCATTCAGACTTCCCGGCAAACATTCCTTGCCCGCAGGATCCTTTTGGAATTATGGAAATTGCCGTTACAGGTCAGATATTAAATCCGGAAACAGGCGAAATGTTCCCGGTATACGATAAAGACGAACTCATCACGATTGAACAGGCATTTTCTGCACTTACAATCAACGGTGCATGGCAGCTTGGATTAGAGAATGAGCGTGGCAGTATTAAGGTCGGAAAATATGCCGACTTCGTGCTTGCAGACAGGGATGTGGTCACCTGTGCGAAAACCGACATAGGCGATACAAAGGTTGTTTCTACGTGGTTTGAGGGTGAAAAGGTTTATGAAGCATCTCACGCCGAAAACCAAATTATTCTGACAATCGGTAAAAAAGAAGCAAGCGTATTCGGCGAAACAAAGACAAACGATGTTGCTCCGAAGATTGTAAATGACAGAACAATGCTTCCGATAAGATTTATTACAGAGGCACTTGGTGCAACTGTTGATTGGAACGGCGAAAAGCAATTGGTAACCGTTTTATGCGAAGGCTTGAAGATTGAAATTATAATCGGCAAGGATGTTGCCTTTGTAAACGGGGAAGAAGTAATACTTGACTCTCCTGCATTTATAGAAAATGACAGAACTTATCTTCCGCTCAGGTTTGTAGCGGAAAACTTAGGTGCAACCGTTGAATGGATTAATGAAACACAGCAGGTTGTTATAACAAAATAGTTTTCAATAATAAACGGAGGGCGAGATTTGGATCTCGACCGCCGTTTATTGTGCGGTGTGTGCATTTTGCGCCTGCATCTGTATTTACAGCTCCATATGCTTGCCTAAAAATACCGCGGCACTTTGGCAAAGCTTCTTTTCTGTATCGCCCATATTTGTTTTTTCGTTGTCCGACACCATCATTACACTGCCTATGGTATCTCCTTCGCTTACTATCGGAGCTACAACGCCTGCGTAGTACTTTTCGGCACCGTCGATAACGGGCGTTTTTTTGCCCGAGCCTCTTTCCATTACGGTTACGGTTTTCTTTTCGAGAATTTTTTCCACATCCTCGCTTATACGCATCTGTGCCAATTCTCTCTTTGGCGCACCGGATACGGCAATAACGCTGTCCTTATCTGTAATTACCACAGCAATTCCGCTTGTTTTCGCCAATGTTTCGGCATAGTCTGCGGCAAATTCGCTAAGCTCGCCTATGGGAGAGTATTTCTTAAAAATTACTTCTCCGTTTCTTTCCGTAAAAATTTCAAGCGGGTCGCCGCTGCTGACAATGTTGACAGTATAAGCCTTGTCCTTGTGTTTTTCGGACTTTTGTCTGTAGGTTGCATCAAATGAGATACCTATACTGTCAAAATTAAAATTTGCGTCTATCTCCCTATTTGGCAGCTTTCCGCATTCCAATAACCCTTGTATGTCCGATTTTAATTTGATGTCAATAACACCGTTTTCGTAAATATAAATCTTGTCTAAAATTAAGCCGATATCGGATTTATCAAGAGATTTTTTACTCAAAATATCGTCAAATACATCAAATACGGTTTTAGCGGTTCTGTTAATTTCCACAAGGTCGTTGCGTTTATCACTTGCGAGCTTAATTTGTTCTTCTAATCCGTATATTCTTTTTATAATGTCGTTTTCAATCTCATTATACATATCCTCGTACAGTTCTATATCATCGGGATTTCGTGTGATGTCACGGATTTTTTGTTTTTTTGTAGCTTTTAGTTCTTCCTTTGCTTTTCGCATTTGCTCATTTAACAGTCTTAAAACCTTGTCGTTGTCGTCAATGTTTTCCCCCTCGGATGCGATTGACTTTTCAAGCTCTTCAATCATATCCTTGCAGTTTAATTTCACCATCTTTATATAATCCTTCAAAACACTGTCCAAAAAATCAACCCTTGTGTGATGCGAGGTGCAGCCGGATATACCCCTTTTGTGATAAGTCCCGCAGGTATAGGCGGGTGCCAAATCCTTTCTGCTCATGGAAAACATAGGCGATAGACAATCTCCGCATACAAGATACCCGGAGTAAGTGTTTTCATACTTTTTCACTCCACGATAATTTGTTGTTGTGCGGTGCTTTAACAGCTCTTGTGTTTTAAGAAAGGTTTTATCGTCAATAATCGGCTTGTGATGCTTTTCAAAAACATAGTTTTCATCCTCCGAAAGCTTCTTGTCGTTTCCGTTTATTATTGTTCTTGTATATTTGTGCTGACGGAATGTGCCGATATAGAAATCATTTTTTAGTATTCCCTGAATGGTTATAATACTCCATTCCGGTCTTACCTTTCTTCTTGAAATTTCGCCTTGTTCTTCAAGCCGAAGCTTTTCTTTCATTCTCGGTGTGGGTATATTCTTCTCGGTCAGGTGATTTGCTATTTTTTTATAACCCCAACCTTCCATATATAAAGAAAAAACCTCTTTTACTATTTCGGCTTCATCGGGAACAATGCCGTATTCCTTCTTTTTCTGATTTGTTATTACATATCCGTAAGGAACGGCACAAAGCCATGAAGCATCTTTTTGAGACGACTCAACTATTCTTTTAACCTTCTTTGATGCATCCGTAACAGGAATTTCGTTGGTTAAAAACCTAAACTGTATCATCAGCCAATCATCATGCGTCGGGTAATCGATTCCGTCCATAATGGATATAATTCTCACACCGCTGTCCCGAAGCTGCTCAAGCTCGTAAAGACCTAAGCTGTTTCGGCGGGCAAAACGTGAAAAGTCCTTAATAATAAGTATTTTTGCCTGACCGCTCATAAGCCTTTTTCTCATTGTCTGATACTGCTCTCGTTGTGCAAAGGTATAACCGGAACGGTCTCGGTCCCTGTATTCTAAAAGCTTGCATTTCGGAAAATGCGTTTTTACATAGTCATTTATGATTTTAAGCTGATTTTCAATACTTGTATTTTCATCATCTTCCCGTTCGGTATCAAAGGAAATACGAGCATAACCGCATATTTCACAGGTAGCTTCAAAATCCGCAATTCTCTGATCGTCCATTTTGTTAATCACCCCTTTATGTATTATATCAACATTGTAACATATTTTATCGGATTTTTCAACCATTATTTGAAATTAAATTATTTATTTTGTATTGAGCCTAAAAGAGCAAATTAAAGTGTAGGATTGGCATAAAGTTTTCTGCGAATATGGAGTATTTTTTCTTACTTCCGTCACTTTCACAAAAAAATCTTCTCACAAGAAAAAATTTCATGTAAAAAAGAGAAAAAATGGCGTCAACATCTTGAAAATTACAAACAAAAGTGCTATAATTAAAATGTATAATTAGGTTTTATGTGTCTTTATGTATATATGCATTGAAAACACAATAGAATTTGCATAAAAATTTCAGTTATATAAAAGCAATTTAGAGAAAGCGAGGTTTTCATTATGAAAACAAAAAAATTAGTCAGTATTTTAATCACACTTGCGATGGTGTTGTCGCTCTTGCCGACAATGTCGCTCAATGTTTTTGCGGACAGTTGGAACGGAACTGTAACGATTACAAACAGCAGCTATACGGTAAACGATTTAACAATATCAAACAAATCTCTGAGCTCGAGTGCATATATCATAAAGACAACACAAAACGGCAATTACACCATAACGTTTAATAACGTTGTATTTGACCATGTGAATTCCTCCAATAATGGTGCTTGTGTATATATTGAAACGTCGAGCGGACAGACGAGCGTAAATTTTAATAACTGTAAATTTTTAACTTGCGTTTCCAACTATGGCGGAGCAATATATATTGGCGGAAGCGGAACAACACAGGTTAATTTTAATAATTGCGTTGCGATTGATTGCGGAGCACTGAGTCAAGGCGGCTTTATTTATTCGAAGAACTCAAACGCAAAGATTAACGGCAACAACACAACTATTGTAAAAAAATGCAAGGCACAAGGCGACGGCGGTGCCATTTATATGAGTTACGGCAAGAGTATAGACGGTATAACATTTATCAATAACGGCTCGGCAAGCGACGGCGGTGCTGTTTTGCTGGACTATGACGACGTTTCGATAAATAACTGCCTTTTTTGCGATAATCTTGCGGCAGGCGCCGGCGGAGCTGTTTATGTTAACCATACCTGTGACGATGCAAGTATAAACGACTCGATTTTTTATAATAACAATAAAGATGATAAAGGCGGCGCAATCAAGGATATTGACGATTGCAGAGACACAACGGAAAAGAACTGTATCTTTGTGTGTGATTCCTCGTCCTGCGGACTGTCAAACCATATAAATTACTCCGGTTCAAATGTAAGTAACTGTTCTCACACTAAAACAAGCGATTATAAATTAACGAAATCAACTGACGGAAAGTATCATATAGGAAGCACTTTCGATTGGTTTAAGTTTTATTTTGAAACAATAAACCATAATACCTTTGGCAGCCAAACGGTAGTTTTAGACGCAAATGTTTCGGCATAT
>JAZUHA010000107.1:0-3889 GCA_045641485.1 Acutalibacteraceae bacterium | reverse complement strand
GTCCTAATTTCTCAATACTTTCTTCTTTCATTTTGTATTTCAGTATTTTTCCTGCGGCATTCATCGGGAATTTATCTGTGAAAATAAAGTATTTAGGTACTTTATGACGGGCTATATGTTCGTTTCCGAATGTAACCATTTCTTCGGCATTTGAAATTTCACCGTCGTGCAGAATAATCCATGCACAGCACTCCTCACCGTATCTTTCGTCCGGAACGCCTATTACAGCCGCATCCTTAACCTTGCTGTTTGTAAGATAAAATTCTTCTATTTCTCTCGGATATAAATTTTCGCCGCCTCGTATAATCATATCCTTAAGACGACCCGTAACCTTATAATATCCGTCCGGAGTTCTGCAGCATATATCACCCGAGTGAAGCCAGCCGTCTTCGTCTATAGCCTGTTTTGTTTCAAAAGGCATTTTATAATAGCCTTTCATTATGTTATAACCGCGTGCTACAAACTCGCCGTTTTCACCGTCGGGAAGTTCTTCGCCTGTTTCGGGGTCTATTATTTTACATTCAACACCCGGAAAAGCACTGCCAACGGTTTCCACTCTGTGGTCAATATCCTCGTTAACTTCACCCATAGTACAGCCGGGAGAAGCCTCTGTCTGACCGTAAACGGAAATTATTTCTTTCATATTCATTTCGTCTGCGGCTCTTCTCATAAGTTCCGGCGGGCAGTTTGAGCCTGCCATAATTCCCGTGCGGATATGTGAAAAATCGGTTTTCTTAAAATCCTCGTGATTAAACATTGCGATAAACATTGTGGGAACGCCGTTAAAGCAAGTTATTTTTTCATCATTTATGCAGGCAAGTGATGATTTCGGAGAAAAGTACGGCATCGGTGAAACGGTAGCACCGTGAGTTAAAGACGATGTCATGGAAAGCACCATACCGAAACAGTGGAACATAGGTACCTGTATCATCATTCTGTCGGCAGTGGACAAATCCATTCTGTCGCCTATTATTTTGCCGTTGTTGATAATATTTCTGTGTGTGAGCATAACTCCTTTCGGGAAGCCCGTTGTGCCGGATGTATACTGCATATTCGCAACATCATCGGGTTTAACTAATGAAGCACGCCTTCTTACTTCCGCATAAGGAATGTCTTTTGAGCGTTTTTCCATTTCTTCCCAGGTAAGACAGCCGTCCATATTAAAGCCCACCGTTATGATATTTCTTAAAAACGGCAGTTTTTTGCAGTAAAGAGGTTTGCCCGGCTCCAATGTTTTAAGTTCCGGACAGAGTTCTTCCATAATTTCTTTATAATTTGTATCTTTACTGCCCTCAATCATAACAAGAGTGTGCGTATCGGACTGCCTTAAAAGGTACTCCATCTCGTGTATTTTATATGCCGTATTAACGGTTACAAGCACGGCGCCGATTTTCACGGTAGCCCAGAATGTTAAAAACCACTCCGGTATATTAGTTGCCCAGACAGCAACATGATGACCCGGCTTTACGCCCAAAGAAATAAGCGAAGCGGCAATTTTATCAACATCTTTTCTGAACTGTTTATATGTTCTTGTATAATCAAGAGTTGTATATTTAAAGCAAAGCTGGTCGGGAAATTTTGAAGCCATAACATCAAGAACACCCGAAAAAGTCGTCTCAAGCAAGCTGAATTTTTTCCACGGAAAAACTCCGGTGCGGGAACGGTTGTAATAAAGTTCTTCTTTATTTTCGTCGTTATTTTCAACTATACCCATATAATTTATAAAATGAGTAAGCACAAGGTCGGCATCTTTTATTTCGTCATTCCATTCGCAGGAAACAAAAGAATCGTAGTTTAAAGACTGCAAAGCGTAAACAAAACTTTCCACGGGCAAGTCACCCTCACCCAAAAGCACATTTACACCGTCTTTTTTATCACCGAGACGGACAAAACGTATATATGCACCGAGATTTTTTATTGTATCTTCCGCCGTTTCATTTGCGGTAAAATATGTTTCACGGATATTCCAGCACGCACCTGTGCACACACTTCCGAATTCGGTTATAAATTCGGCAAGGTGTGCAGTATCGGACAGACACTCCGCAGATTCAAAAAGAATTTCCGTTCCCGATTCCTCCGCTTTTTTTACGGCGGGAGTGAATTTTTTTATTATTTCATCTCGGTTGCTGTCGTCTTTTATTCTGTAAACAACCTGTTCCGTACCCGAAAATTGTGCCAGTTCGACATATTTTTCCAAATCTCTGTCGGAAACTTCTTTACAATCCGCAAAGCCCGGAAATGTCAAAGCACAGACGGTTACGCCCTTATTAAGCAGACGTCTTTTTGCATCATTTAATTTATCGTTTCTGAAAATGCTGTCGCCGTGCTGTATTCTTTCATTTACGGCATCGTATATTTCAATTCCGGAATAGCCGTAATCATGGCAAAATCCGCAAAGTCCCGAAAACGATTTTTTTAAAACATTCTCTGTTGAAAAGGAAAATTTCAATTTTGCTCCCCCTCAAAAACAATCTTGTTAATTGCATTTAAGTACGCTCTTATACTTGCTCCCACGATATCCTGCGACAAACCGTAACCCGAATAGAATTTACCGTTAAAGCAGATTTTTACAAATGTGGAACCCAACGCTTCTTTACCCTCTGTAATTGACTGAATCTGGAAGTCGTCAAGTTCATAGTGGTAGCCCATACACTGTTCGATAGCTCTGAAAGCGGCATCAATAGGACCGTCTCCGGAGGAAACACCGTTTAATAATTTCCCGCTTATTTTAAGTACAACGTTTGCCATTGAGCCGCAAAGATTTCCCGAAGTACACATAAAACTTTCAAGATGATATGCCGACGGCACCTGCATTGCTGTTGAAGCAATTACTGCTTCCAATGCTTTTGCACCTACGGAAGTTTTCTTTTCACAAACCGTCATCAATGCTCTGTAAACATTTTCGTTGTCAACATCGCTCAATTCATATCCCAAAGATTTTACCGCTTCGCTTACTTCCTCTACACTGCTGTCGCCGTCAAGCAATATTCCGCCGTCATGAGTTTCGTAATCATTTTCTTTGACAACGGATTTTTTTACAACCTTTACAATATCACTGTGGATTTTTGTATTTTCCAAATCGGTGGAAACTCCGAGTGCTTCACCTTTTGTAAATACGGCATTGCAAAATTCGGAAGTATTTAAAACATCATCGCCCGACATAGCCGTTTTAACACCGTCTGCACCGGCAACAATCGCCGAAACGGCAGATGCAACAGCCATATTTAATACATCGTTAAGTAAAACATAAACTCTTATATCGCAACTGTTCTTTACTGTTTTAACAAGTTCGGCAACTTCATCGGGAAGGAGTATTCCGGCATCATCGCAAAGTGTTACGGCAGAAGCGCCGTTTTCTTTCACCGCTTTAGTAAGTTCGCAAAGAAAAGATTTGTCGGCTCTTGAAGCATCTTCCGCTATAAACTCAACATTTTCGCAGTATTCTTTGCACTTTTTAACCAAATCCGCAGCTTTCAGAAGCATTTTAGGTGCTTTTAAATGATATCTGTATTCCATAGTTGCGGTAGACACCGGTAAAGAAACCTGAAGAACGGGCGTTTTTGCTTCCTTTACCGCTTCCCACGCTTCTGTTATACTTTCTTCCGTAAGACCGACGGTAATACAAACCGCACTGTTTTTTACACGGGAGGATATTGTTCTGTAAATTAAAATATCTTCTTTTTTTTCTTTAACGGCAGGAAGTTCGAGTGCATTTGCACCGAAACTGTCAATACAATCCGCTATTGAAGTTTTTTCTCTGAAAAGAAGCTTTTTTCCGCTCTTTTCGGCAAGTTTTTTGATGCTGTAACCTGCCACATAAATTTTTCTCATAAATACTCCTCCGAAAATAAAAACCGCAGAAACATATTGTTTCTGCGGGATGATTATA
>JAZUHA010000106.1:0-12642 GCA_045641485.1 Acutalibacteraceae bacterium | reverse complement strand
TGTGTTTGTGAAAATATATCATCGGGCGGTGTGAAAAACGGTATAGAGGAAAAATGTATTCCCGTAACAGCCGCTTCGCTCGGTTGCTTTCAGACAAAGTCATTTTCAATGAGCGATACCGCAGAAGCGGAAAGCGGAGATGCTGCATATATTTTAAGTAATACATCAAATGCCGAAGTAACCGAAATCAAAAAAATCGGCAATAAAATAATGATAAAAGGCGAAGCCGTTACCGAAATAGCATACATATCGTCAGAAGATAATACACAGGCACAACATTTTCGCCACACTATGCCCATAAATCAGATAATTGAAGCAGACGGTATGGAAGAGCGTTTTTCCGGCGGTGTGTTTCTTAATGTAACCTCAAGCGAAGTCATTATTAAAAAGAATACGGCGGGAGAGGGAAAGGAGTTTGATATCGCACTCGGCATAAATGCAGATATATTTATGTGGGAAAACAAAGAATATTCCGTTATGACGGATGCTTATTCTCTTAAAAACGAATTGAACATTGAAAAGAATAAAAATTCGTTTTTCGGTATTGAAGAAGAAATTTCAGACGGCTTTTCCGTTAATGAAAAAATAGACGTTTCAAAAATAGGCGTATCGTCAGTTGCGGATATGACGGCGGAAAAAAGCGAACCCGTTATTTCCGTCAGCGGAAACGAGTTTTCGGTAAGCGGCAGTATAAAACTTTCGTTTATTCTTAAAAACACCGCAGGCGAAACGGTGACTTTTGAAAAAATGCTTGATTACAGTTATAAAAAGCCTGTCGGTGACTGCGGTGATATAAGATATATTGCGGATGTTTCGCTTGTTAATGCCGATTGTGTTCAGTTGAGTACAACGGAACTTCAGGTAAAAGCCGCATTCAGAATAAAAGCATTTGTTTTTTCGGGTGTCAGTTATAATTTGATAAGTTCCGTTTCCGAAAGCGGAAAAAAAGAATCGGTAAAAAGCGGTGTAACGGTGTATTTCCCCGAAAAAGATGAGGAACTTTGGGATATAGCCAAAAAATATAACACCACCGTTTCCGATATAGCGCATGAAAACGGTATAGAGAGCGAAACGACAGACGGAAAAAATATTATTTTTATTCCAACTGCATAATTTTTCATAAATGTATATATTCTATTGAAAAAACACCCGTTTATAGTGTATAATAAAACTGTCCTTACGGGCGGTTTTATTATTTTAAGTTTAGGCGGTGTATTATGGAAAGGAAAATTCTTATAGCAGATGATGAGCCGGATATCAGAGATGTCCTGTCTATACTTCTTTCTTCAAACGGCTATTCCGTAACCGAGGCGTCAACAGGGGTTGAGGCGATAGAACGTGTAAAACAGAACGGCGACCTTGATTTAATAATACTTGATGTTATGATGCCTGATACGGACGGCGTGGAAGCACTTAAAAATATAAGAACATTCAGTAATGTGCCGGCACTTTTTCTTACCGCAAAATCGGGAGAAGACGATAAGGCGGAGGCTTATTATAACGGTGCCGACGATTATCTTTCAAAACCGTTTTCGCAGTCGGAACTTCTTATGAAAGTCACATCACTTATAAGGCGTTACCGTGAATACGGCAATCAGTCCGAACTTTTTAAATCTATTGATTCACTTAAAAATATAACCATTGATACCGCTAAAAGAAAAGTTTTTAAAAACGATGCTGATGCTGAACTTACGGATACCGAATATACTCTTCTTGAATTTTTCATAAATCACAGGGGAATACCGAACGATACAAAGGCGATATACGAAGATGTATGGGGCGAAAAATATCTTCCGTCTGCCGCAAATACTGTAATGGTTCATATACTCAATCTCCGTAAAAAAATAGAGGATAACCCCGCACAGCCGGAAATAATTAAGACGGTTTGGGGAAAGGGGTATCAGATTGACTGATAAAAAAACGAAAAAAACACCTTCGGTTTTTTACAAACTCCGTTTTAAGGTTTTTCTTGTAGTTTTATTTGCGGTTGTGTTTTCTTCTGCTTTGGCAATCGGAATTAACAGAATAGGTGAAGTCGTTATAGAAAATTTGCTTATGGATGAAGAACTCGTAAGTGAACAGCAGGCACAGCTTCTTCTTTCGTTTGCCGATTTCGTTAAAATCAATAAAGTTGCTTCAACCGAGGGTCAAAAGATTGATGCATGGTTAGATGAACACAAAAATGCTTATGTTACCGTTTTCAGAGAGTCCGAAAATGTTTTAGGTGAGAATTACGGAGAAGATTACAGGAAATATGTAAATAACGGAAGTACGACGATAATTAAAGATTCTCTTTTTCCGTTTCTTTCGCAAAGTTCAAAGGTAGTAACGAGTATTGACGGTAAATCGGAAGGTTCCGTTTACAGTAAATATGAATTTCGGGTTTATCCCGTAAGGTTTACAGACGGTGTTTATTCTGTTGTCATATATAATCATTTAGAACAGACATACGATACATTTCTTGATTTTATTGTAGTTGCTGTTTTCATTTTCAGTATGCTTTTTATAATTCTTTTATATGTCGGCAGACTTTTAAAACGCATAAATTCACTTTCCGAACAGGTTTCAAAAGTAAGTTCGGGTGATATTTCATCTTCTGTTTCGCTTGAAGGCGCAGATGAACTTTCACGGCTCGGAAGCGATGTTGAAAATATGAGAGGAACGCTTGAAAACAGAATTATAAGTGAGCAGAATGCATGGAAAAGCAATCAGGAACTTTTAACTTCCATTTCTCATGATATAAGGACTCCGCTTACTTCTTTAATCGGTTATTCCGAAGTACTTTCAAACGGGCAATTTAAAGATGAAGAACAGAAAGACAGGTATTTAAAACTTTGCCGTGATAAAGCGTATCAGTTAAAAAGCCTTACTGATGAACTTTTCAGATATTTTGCCGTTTTCGGCTCATCGGAACTTAAGGTGAATTTCACAAAAGAAAACGCCGGTATTCTGCTTTTGCAGATAATCGGAGAACCCCTTGCCGATTTAAAGGCGAGAGGATGCGATGTAAAAGAAATAAATCTTGCAGATGATGCTTTAATAAATGTTGATGTTCTTCTTTTAAAAAGAGTTTTCGATAATATTTTTTCAAATATAAATAAATATGCCGATTTGGAAAAAACCGTGGAAGCAACCGTAAAAAGAAAAGACGGATATATTACGGTTGCTTTAAAAAACCGTATAAGAACAGACGGAAGAAAAGTCGAAAGCACAAAAATCGGCATAAAAACCTGTATAAAACTTTGCGAAGCTATGAATATCCTGTATTCTTACAGTCAGAAAGACGGAATATATACATCTGTATTCAAAATACCTGAGGTACGGGAAACATTGAAATAGCACAGATTTATTTTTGTTTGCGTTTTCGGAAATTTTCGGAAATTTTTTCACATAAAATAAAAAAACAGTTGCATTTTACAAATCTTTGTGATATTATACTTAAGTCTATGTGTGCGTTGTAGCCCGTTTAGGGTCCAACGGCAGTTAATGGCAACATTAAAGCTGGCGGTCCGCTGTCAAAAGATAAGAACGCCTGAAAAAAATCGGAGGTTTATTATGGACGCATTAAAACTTATTGCACAGGACAGCCTTAAGGCTGAGAAGCCCGCTTTTGAAGTCGGCGATACCGTAAGGGTAGACGTTAAGATTCGTGAAGGCGAGAGAGAAAGAATACAGGCTTTTGAAGGTACCGTTATCGCCAAAAGAGGCAGCGGTGTCAGCGAAACATTCACAGTTCGCCGTGTTTCATACGGTGTTGGTGTTGAAAGAGTTTTCCCTGTTAACTCTCCCAATGTAGCCGCAGTTAAGATTGTTCGCCAGGGTAAAGTTCGCAGAGCGAAACTTTATTACCTTCGCAACAGAGTCGGCAAAGCTTCTAAGGTTAAGGAAAAAATCGGCTGACAGCCGAAGCGGGGGCAGATTTTTATCTGCCCCATTTGTGTTATTATGGCTCTTTGGAGCAGTGAGGTGTAAAACTTGCGTAAAACAGAAGAATATACATTAAATTCGGAACTGCCGTCAAAAAATAAAAAAACAAGAAAACGCAGTAAAGAACCTTTCGGCATTTTTGATGTTTTTCAAGCCGTTATTTCTGCGGTTGTCGTTCTTGCTTTGATTTTCACATTTGTTTTCAGAGTGGTAAATGTTGACGGACCGTCAATGTCGCCTACGCTTAAAGATAAAGATAAACTTATTATTACCGCATGGGGTTACAAACCTAACCGCGGAGATATTGTCGCTTTGTACAGCAAAGGTCTTGAAAAACCGATAATAAAGCGTATTATCGCCGTCGGTGGTGATACCGTAGATATAAACTTCACATCCGGCGTTGTTACGGTAAACGGTGAGGAAGAAGATTATACAGACGAAATTACAAATCAGCAGTGCGATATCGCATTCCCGATTGTAGTACCCGAGGGAACTGTTTTTGTTCTCGGCGATAACAGAGGTGTTTCGGAGGACAGCCGTTCAAATCTTGTCGGCTGTGTTGATTCAAGATATATTGTCGGTAAAGTTATCGGCAGAGTTTTCCCGTTAGGCAGGTGGAGTGTTAAATGAACGAAAAAGTAAACAAAACAGAACATTCGGTAAAAAATAAATTTTTTCTTAATGTTTATGACTTTATTTCAATAATAATGACTTCTTTTATTATCATAGCGTTTATTTTTACATTTGCATTCCGTCTTGTCGGAGTTGTAGGTCATTCTATGGAAAGCACGCTTTCCGAGGGAAACTGGCTTCTCACTTATCAGAAAGATACCTATGATTACGGCGATATCGTAGTTATTACACAGCCGAATTATTTTGATGAACCGCTTATAAAAAGAGTAATTGCAACAGGCGGTCAGACCATAGATATCGATTATGATACATCTACCGTATATGTAGACGGCAAAGCTTTAAATGAACCCTATACAAAAGATGATTACATTTTAAGAAAATCAGATGATATAGATTTTCCGTACACGGTTCCCGAAGGCTGTCTTTTCTGTATGGGTGATAACAGAAACGGCTCAACCGATTGCCGTTCCACACTTTTAGAACCTATTGACCAAAGGTATATTCTCGGCAAAGCATTTATCCGCATTTTGCCTTTTAACGAATTTAATATTTATGATTATGAATGAGAACAAAGAACTAACCGTACAGTGGTTTCCGGGGCATATGGCAAAAACACGCAGGCTTATCAAAGAAAGCCTGCCTTTTGTTGACTTGGTGACTGAAACCGTAGATGCAAGAATACCGTCAAGTTCTTCAAACCCGGAACTTTCCGGGATGATAGGTAATAAGCCGAAAATAGTATTGTTAAATAAATGTGATATTGCAGATGAAAAAGCAACCGCTAAATGGATTGAATATTATAATAATAAAGGCGTATTCGCTCTGCCCGTTGATTGCAGAAGCGGTAAGGGGCTTAACGCATATTTACCGCTTGTAAAAAAAGTGTTGAGTGAAAAGATAAAAAAGAACGAAGAAAAAGGTATGGCAGGTAAGCCGCTTCGTGTTATGGTTGTGGGCATTCCGAATACCGGAAAATCCTCGTTCATAAATAAAATGGCGGGCAAAAACCGTGCCAAGGTCGCCGATAAACCCGGTGTTACAAAAAGTAACAGTTGGTTTTCCGTAGGTAACGGTATAGAACTTCTTGATACTCCAGGTGTTTTGTGGCCTAAATTCCAAGATCCCGAAGTCGGCAACAAACTTGCTTTTATCGGTTCTGTAAAAGACGAAATTCTTGACAGTGAAACACTCGCTTTACGGCTTATAGGTTACCTTAAAAACGGCTATTGCGACAGATTGAGTGAAAGATATAAAATTAAGGATTTTGAAGATTTGCAGGAATATGAAATACTTGAAATGATAGGCAGAAAAAGAGGTATGCTCATTTCCGGCGGAGAGATTGATACCGAAAGAGCATCTGTGACTTTACTTGACGAATACCGGGGCGGTAAACTCGGAAAACTCACTCTTGAATTTCCCGAATGATTTTTAAAAGCAGGTGAATATATGCTTGATTATTCATACGAAAAAACAGCACACGAAAACGGTTACGGTGTAGTTTGCGGAATAGATGAAGCGGGCAGAGGTCCTCTTGCGGGGCCCGTGTATGCGGCGGCTGTAATTTTACCGGAAGGGTATTCTCACTCGGTTCTCAACGATTCCAAAAAACTTACCGAAAAAAAGCGTGAGGAAGTTTATGAAGATATTATAAAAGATGCCGTTTCTTACGGCGTGGGTATTGCCACGGAAAAAGAGATTGACGAAATAAATATTCTTAACGCTACATATCTTGCAATGAAAAGGGCGGTGGAAAACCTTTCCGTTAAACCCGATTTTGCATATATAGACGGCAACCGTTACCCGAATACGGGCGTAAAGGAAGAAACGATAGTAAAAGGTGACGGTAAGTGTATTTCCGTTGCGGCGGCTTCTGTAATAGCAAAGGTACAGCGAGACAGATTTATGCTTTCTCTCGATGAGAAATATCCCGAGTACTGCTTTAAAAAGCATAAAGGTTACGGAACAAAACTTCACTATGAAAAAATCAAAGAATACGGTGTAAGCGAAGTTCACAGAAAATCATTTTTAAAAAATTTGAGTGAAAAGTAATGGATTCAAGACTTTTGGGAGCATACGGCGAACAGTGTGCGGCAAGATATTTAAGAAATAACGGCTATAAGATTTTAAGTGCGAATTTCAGAACAAATTCGGGCGAAATAGATATTATTGCCGAAAAGAAGAATACGGTTTGTTTTGTAGAGGTCAAAACCCGTACACAAGGGTGTATGCTTCCTCCGTCATCTGCCGTGGGAGTTCATAAAGAAGCAAATATCCGTTCATCTGCCGCCGTATATATGAATATAAATAAATCGGATAAATCAAAGCGTTTTGATATTATAGAAGTCATAACAGATGAAAAAAATAAAATGATTTCACTTAATCATATTAAAGACGCTTTCACCTGAATTTCTTTTGGTTGGTGGTATTATGAAATTTTTTGATTTACATTGTGATACGGTAGGCGAGTGCTTTAGAAAAGGCATTCGCCTTTGTGATAATAATATGCACATAGATTTAAAAAAGGGAAGTTATCTTGACGAATGGCATCAGACATTTGCCGTGTGGATACCCGACGAACTGCGCAAAGACGATGCTTTTAACTATTTTAAAAATGTGTATGATTATTATAAAAAAGAAGTTCTCACATATAAAAAAGACGGCTTTTTCCCGATTCTTTCCGTAGAGGGCGGTGCAGTTCTCGGCGGTGATATAAAAAGGCTCGAATTTTTAAAAGAATGCGGAGTAAGAATGATGACTCTCACCTGGAACGGCGAAAATGAAATAGCTTACGGTGCCGGGTGCAGTGAAGGCGGTTTAAAACCTTTCGGCAAAGATGTTATAAAGGAAATGGAAAATCTCGGTATAACGGTTGATGTTTCACATCTTAATAAACAAAGTTTTTTTGATGTTGCCGAAGTTGCGGAAAAGCCGATTATCGCCACACATTCAAATAGTGATATTGTTGAAAATGCGGAGGGACACCGCCGTAACTTAACCGACGAACAAATTAAAATTATAAAAGAAAAAGGCGGAATAATCGGTCTTAATCTATATAATAAATTTCTTGAAGACGAAACCGCCGAAGGTGCAAATGCCGTTATAAGGCAGATAAATCATTTCGGTAAACTCGATTGCCTCAATATTCTTGCTTTCGGCAGTGATTTTGACGGTTGCTTTATAAATGACTTTGCCGACGGTATAGAAAAAATCGGCTCACTTTGTGAAATGCTTAATAATATGGGTGTTGATAAAGAAATTACAGACGGTATGTTTTTTAATACGGCAAATTCGTTTTTCGGATAAAAAGAGTGTGTCCGTAACCTAATCTGTTACAAACACACTACTATATGGTCGGAGTGTTTATAACGGATTCAACAAAAAATCAAGTAAAATAAGGCTTCGACACGAACACACACATTGAATTTTTCATCATTTGGCGGCAGGGAAAACCCCTCCCGCTGATTTTTTTGCATATAGAAAGGTAAAACGAAGGATATTATACAGAATAACGAAATATCGTAAACGCACAAATTCTCAGAGAGATATTTTTTGAACAAGCGGAATTTCAGGTATAAAAAATAGTTCTCTGTGGGTTTGCGGACAAAATCGGCATATATTTTTATGAAATAATTTGACAGAAGCAGACCGGTATGATGATAAAACTTTTGGGAATTTATTTTCTGTCCGTTTTCTGTTTGCCGTAAATATTGAAACCGTACTTTTCGGGTAAAATATTATTACTATTTATCCGGAGGTAAATGCTGTGGAAGAAAAAATAATAACCAAAAAAAATATAGCTGAATTTAATAATTTTTTGTGTGATGAAGAAAAGAGTGATAACACCAAAGAAAAATATATCCGTGATGTGCGGGCGTTTGCGGAATACTGTAACGGTAATATAATTTCAAAGGAAACGGTTATTGCCTACAAAAATCACTTGATTGAAAAAGGTTATGCCCAGCGGAGCATAAACAGTATGCTGTGTTCGGTTAATGCGTTTCTTGATTTTTCGGGGTTGAGTGATTGCAAGGTTAAATTACTTAAAATGCAGAGGGATATATTTTGCAAAGAAGACAAAGAGCTTACTCAAAAGGAATACAAGCGGTTATGCGATACGGCACTTTTAAGCGGAAACAAGCGGTTATATATGCTGTTGCAGACATTATGCGGTACGGGTATTCGGGTAAGTGAACTTAAATTTGTAACGGTTGAAGCGGTGAAAAACGGTGAAGCGGTTGTAACCTTAAAGGGCAAGACACGGATTGTGTTTTTCGTCAAGGAGCTTCGCAAAATGCTTATAGCTTTTGCAAAGGAAAACGGAATAAAATCGGGGCGGATTTTTGTAACGAAAACAGGAAAGCCGTTAAACCGCACGAATATATGGAAAGAAATGAAAAACCTCTGCAAAAAAGCAAAGGTTGATGAAAGCAAGGTGTTTCCGCACAACTTACGGCACTTATTCGCAAAGGTTTTTTACGCCGTTAAAAAAGACATAGCAAAACTTGCCGATATACTCGGACATTCAAGCATTGAAACCACACGGTTGTATATTATCACGAGCGGCAGCGAACACCGTAGGATTATGGAAAATATGAAACTTGTTGTTTAATCATTTTGTACGGGCGAACTGTGTGTTCACCAGTCACTTTTTAATGATTTATCACTGAAACAAAAAAAGCTGCCGAAAACACCGACAGCAACATAATTCTGATTATGTTGTACATAATAGACTGCAAAAAGGCAGAATTTACCTATTACACCTCTATTTAAATTATTATATAACTTTCACTTGAATTTTTCAAGAGTAAAATACCCGAAATTCACCATTTTACAGCAAAAGAATATACAAAATTTAAGACCTTTTCAATTTGCAAAATAATTTTTGCCGAAAAGGTCTGTTTGCCGTGCCTGTTTTAATTTTTTTCTAAAAGAATTTTAACAATATTTTGTTGACTGTACAACATAATCAGAATTATGTAGTAAAAAATTTCGGGAAAGGGGTTGATAGGTATGACAAGGTTTGCGACAATTTTGTTAGCAAGCAAGCAGAGTGTAATCCGCCCTGTTTCTTTTGTCAACCCTTATTTTGTAAATTATATGTATATTAAGACCGTGATTTTGCGGGAGCAGTGTATGCTTTCGTAAAATCACGGTTTTTTTATAATCGGTTTGCGGTTTAAGGCTTGAAGAAAATCAAACGGTTGTCTGCCGAACTTCCGGCTGAATTTCTGAAAACTGAAAATTAAAAACCAAAAACTCGCTTTGTGTATTCTGCGCAGATACACAAAACGAACGGTTTTAAGTCTGCGGAAATTTTCCGGTCGTCTGCCGAACTTCCGGCGAAATTTTTAAAAACTAAAAGCCAAAAACTAAAAACTAATTTAGGAGGAAAAATCATGCGTAAAAAACTTTTAAGCATCATACTGGCGATTGCCATGGTAGCCTGTATGATACCCACCGTGGCATTCGCCGCATCGGCTGCAGACGAGCCGGACTACCTGTATATCAAAAATATAGGTGAAAGCAGTGCAACTCTTAAAATACAAGCAGCAAACTTCCCTTATGATTGGGGTTCACCTGTAGTCTCTTACCGTGTCGGCGCTGACGGCGATTGGGTAAATATAGGCGGCGCCTATGATGGTGGGTTAGCCGGCTATGCCAATGTCGCTCTTGCATCCGGTCAGTGTGTTTATCTCAAATCCGATTTCGGCACCAGTGAATATTGGGAATATTGGGATAACGAGTGCAAATTGCAGTTAAGTAATTATGATAACGGCAAATTTGCCGCCGGCGGCGATGTGACCACTCTTATAGACGGAGTCGGCAATGTTCTCGACCTTTCCTTTTATGGAAGAGTCAGTCTGCTTTGGAATCTGTTTAGCAACCTTCAGGATACGCTTACTGATATCAGTGATTTGAAGTTGCCTTCAACAAAATTGGCAGAATACTGCTACAGTGGTATGTTTTTTAACTGTAGCGGACTTACAACCGTACCTGCCAATCTGCTCCCTGCAACGGAGCTTGCAGATAACTGCTACAACGGTATGTTCCAGGGATGCAGTAACCTTACAAATGCTCCCGACCTTCCGGCAAACGAATTGGTGACCTCGTGCTATTCCACTATGTTCTCGGGTTGTTCAAAGCTTTCGTCTCTCCGCGTGAACTTCAGCGAGTGGGGCAATGGGAGCAATTGGACTACCGGCGGCTTTATACCCGGAGGACTTGAAGAGGGCGTAACGCTTCACTTCTACTGCCCGAAGGCGCTGTATGGCGGCATTGACAGTGCATATTACTACTATTCAATGGCGGATGCCGTCAAGAGCAAAACGACCTTCCACACTCCCGAGCGCACGATAGTCACAAAGGAAACAGACGAAAAAGGCAAAGAAGTTTACACCGACCATTTCGTTTACGGTGTAGGTAACGGTGAAGATAACTACAAAACCGGTGTAATGGGCAGACAGGAAAAGCTCGACGGCAGCGGTGTCGGCAGACTTGTGTTCAAGCTCAGCAGCAGTGAACTTGCCAAGCTTGTCGAACAACAGTACCTTGTTGTCACCTATAATGACGGCAAAGGTCATATGGGCAATGTAAAGCTCGATTGTGCTTACACCTATTTCTATGCAAACGGCGTACAGATCAAGGCTGAGGATAACGACTGTGCCGCATTTGCCATCGTCGATGCCGGTACCATCGGCATAGATGACTTCGAAGCTTACGGTTATTACAGGCTCTATGCCGGCACCTGCACCAGTGAGGATAATATCCTCTATGCCGCCGGTATGGATAAGGCAAATTAAGGAGGTATGTTCAACATGAAAAAGATGATGAAACCTGAAATGGATTTTATTAAATTCAGTGCTGAAGATGTTATCACTACTTCCGGAGGTTCAAAGTTGGCGGGATTCGAGACACCGGCAGTCGAGGACGATACCTCAAAGTCACTCAACAAGGACTATGGCGAAGTCTTTTGGTACGGTACGATGCAGTAATATTCAAGGCAAACACCCCGTCTGTGACGGACGGGGTGTTGGTTTTTAGTATGTAGTTTTTGGTTTTTATCAGTTACAGCACTTTGGCTTCTGCCGTTGATGATGCCCGGGACGGTGATGTTATTTCCATTGCAGGTGAGTTTTTAAGCTATACTTCAACCGAAAATATAAATATTACCAAAAATATAACCCTTAAAACGGGTGAATATTTCAGCGGCAGTGCTAAATATATTCAAGGCTCAAAGGGCGGTGTTATCTATGTCGAAAAAGGCGGAAGCGTTACGGTAAAAGGCGTAACATTTTCAAATAATTATGCATCTGACGGCTCTGATATTTATGCCGCTGAGGGAACCGGTGTGACTATCCCTTGTACCGTCACCGCAAATTGTGCGGGCGGCGTTACGGTTAAACACAGCTACACAGGCGAAGTTAAGGCAAATAACGACGGTACACATTCGGTTCAAAACTCGGTCACAGTTATAAGGCATCAACCACCAAAGCTACACTCACTTCTAACGGCAAAATCGAAACGAAGTGTTCCGTATGCGGTAGTGTGAAAAGTACAACGGCTATTGCTTACCCGAAGACATTTACCATTTCAGCGACTAAATTTACCTACACCGGCAAAGCAATAAAGCCGACTGTAACAGTCAAGGACAGCAACGGAAAAGCTGTTGCTTCGTCAAATTACACCGTTTCATATTCGGGCAACATAAATGCCGGCACGGGTAAGGTTACAATAAAGTTCAAGGGTAATTACTCCGGCACAAAGACGGTTAATTTCACAATCACCCCGAAGCAGGTCATAATATAGACCTCCTGTAAAATAATTTTTATGAGTCAGTCCGTATTTTTCAAAAGTAAACGAAAATCCGAACCCGTCTCCGATTTGGAAGATTGGGTTCGGATTATTCGGTTTTGGTCGGAGTGAGAAGACTCGGGCTGCGCCCGAGATTTGCTTCGCAAAAGTCCTATTGTGTTCGGCTTCGCCGAGGCGGTTCAAGTCCTTGTGCGTGAAATAAATAAAAAAATAGAAGCACGAAAGTCTGTCAAGACCTTCGGGTTTTGGTGCCGATGTTCTTACAGGACT
>JAZUHA010000105.1:0-13326 GCA_045641485.1 Acutalibacteraceae bacterium | reverse complement strand
TAAACAGAATTGCCGCTGCTTGATGAAAACAGCGGACAAAATTTCATAATATTTATTCCTCTTCAAATGTTTCTCTTCTGATATCCGCACCCACTGCGGTAAGTTTTTCCACAAGGTTTTCGTAACCTCTGTCAATAAGTTTTATATTAGTAATCTCGGTAGTACCCTCTGCCATCATTCCGGCAATTACCATTGCGGCTCCGGCTCTCAGGTCATCCGCTTCAACCGGTGCGCCCTTAAGGTGGTCTACTCCGTTGATAATTTCCGTTTTGCCGTCAACTATTATATCGGCACCCATTCTTCTTAACTGCTCGGCATATTTAAAGCGGTTATCCCAAACACTTTCTATAACATAGCTTGTACCTTTTGCAACGGAAAGCATTGCGGCAAATTGAGGCTGCATATCAGTGGGGAAACCGGGGTGGGGATTTGTTTTTACTCTGCATGGCTGCGGCTTTCCGGCTGAAATAACACGGACACTTTCATCGCCCTCTACCACCATTATTCCGCAGTCCTCAAGTTTACTTGTGATAGACTCAAGATGTTTCGGAATTACATTGGTTATTTCAACATCACCGCCGACCGCCGCTACGGCAGCCATATATGTTCCGGCTTCTATCTGATCGGGAATTACGGAATATGTGCATCCGTGAAGTTTTTCGGTTCCTCTGATTTTTATTACATCGGTTCCGGCTCCTCTGACATCTGCACCCATTGAATTTAAAAAGTTTGCAAGGTCAACTATATGCGGTTCTCTTGCGGCATTTTCTATTACGGTAAGACCTTTTGCCTTTACCGCCGCAAGCATTACATTCACCGTAGCACCGACAGAAACAACATCCATATAAACAGACGAGCCGTAAAGAGCATCGGAATTAACCGAAACTACGGCGTATTCGGTGGTAACTTCCGCACCGAGTGCTTCAAAGCCCTTTATATGCTGGTCAATGGGACGAACACCAAAATAACAACCGCCCGGCATGGCAACGGAAGCCCTGCCGTATGCACCGAGCAAAGCGCCGAGAAGATAATACGAAGCACGAAGTTTTTTCGTCATGGAATCGGGAATAAGTACCGAGGCATCTGCATTTTTTGTATCTACCACTATAACACCCGGCTCCGGCGTTGTAACCTCGGCACCGATATGTTTTAAAATTTTTATCATCATATTTACATCGCTTATATCCGGAACATTTTCTATTCTGCACGGTTCATCAGAAAGAACCGTTGCCGGAATTATTGCGAGAACGGCATTTTTTGCACCGCTTATATTTATTTTGCCGTGGAGTTGATTTCCTCCGCGGATAACAAATTTTTCCAAAATCGGCACTCCTTAAACTCAAGTCAAAAAACCGAAAATTAACCTTTAATATTATATCACTTTAAATGTAAAAATAAAAGATATTTTTTACTCTTTTGTTTTAATATTTTTCAAAAATTTACAGTGGTTTTTTGTAAGAATACACAAATAATTCCCCTGAAAAAGCCTACACCCCGACGTTAAAAAACATCGGGGTGTAAAATTAAATGGATTTATTAAACCAACTCAAGAATGCACATCTCTGCAGCGTCTCCGCGGCGAGCTTCAGTCTTGATGATGCGGCAATATCCGCCGTTTACATCTTTATATTTAGGTGCGATTTCGTCAAAAAGTTTTTTAACGACATCTTCCTTCATAATGTATGCCATAGCCTGTCTTTTGTTATGAAGACTGTCGACTTTAGCAAGTGTAATCATCTTTTCCGCCATTGCACGAACTTCTTTTGCTCTTGTAACGGTTGTTGTCATCTTTCCGTTTTCAAGAAGAGACGTTACCATGTTACGAAGCATAGCGTTACGATGGTCACTTGTTCTGCCGAGTTTTCTGGTTCCGGGCATCTAAATCACTCCTTTACCGAAAATAGGGACTTATTCGTCCTCATCGTGAAGAGTTAATTCGAGTGAAGCAAGTTTGGCAACAACCTCATCAAGAGACTTTCTGCCAAGGTTTCTGACCTTCATCATATCCTCTTCGGTTTTGTTTATTAAATCTTCAACAGTGTTGATACCGGCTCTCTTGAGGCAGTTGAAAGAACGAACCGAAAGGTCAAGTTCTTCGATAGTCATTTCAAGAACTTTTTCTTTTGCGCTGTCGTCTTTTTCTACCATAATCTCTGTGTTGGAACCTACATCTGAAAGATCAACAAAAAGATTAAGATGCTCAGTAAGAATTTTTGCGGCGAGTGAAACAGCCTCTTTTGCGGAGATTGTTCCGTCTGTCCATATTTCTATTGTGAGCTTGTCGTAGTCGGTTATCTGACCTACACGGGTGTTATCAACCGTATAGTTAACCTTTAATACAGGTGTGTAAATAGAATCTATTGCAATTACTGCGATTGCAGGGTCGAGAAGCTGTTTATTTCTGTCGGAAGAAACATATCCTCTGCCTTTATCTGCAGTAAGTTCCATTGCTACGTGTGCATCTGCATCAAGAGTTGCAATGTGGTGCTCGGGATTAAGAATTTCAACCTCTGAATCAGCCTTTATATCACCTGCGGTGATTTCACCGGAGCCGTTTGCTTCGATATACATAATCTTGGGACCGTCTCCGTGTATCTTGAGAATAACGCCCTTAAGGTTAAGAACTATCTCGGTAACATCTTCTTTAACATTCGGAATTGTTGAGAATTCATGAAGAACTCCGTCAATTTTTACTGATGTTATCGCATAACCCGGTAGTGAGGAAAGAAGCACACGGCGAAGGCTGTTGCCCAATGTTGTACCGAAGCCTCTTTCAAGAGGTTCTACAACAAATGCACCGTAGGCTGCATTTTCCGCTGAGTCCGAAAACTCAATTCTGGGTTTTTCAATACCAATCATACCAAACCCTCCTTAAAATTCACATAATAATGTGTGAGCTTAATCTGCATAAGCAAATCAATAAGGTGAAGAGCATTATTTAGAATAGAGCTCGACGATAAGATGCTCAGCAACGGGTGCTTCGATCTGATCTCTTTCGGGAAGGTTGATAACCTTACCGTTTAATGTTTCACGGTTAATTTCAAGCCACTGCGGAACAGGTCTTGAACCGTTTGCATCAACTATTGCCTTAAAGGAATCGGTCTGAGCAGTCTTTTCCTTAACGGAAACTGCATCTCCTGCTTTAAGAAGATAAGACGGAATGTCACACTTTTTGCCGTTTACACAGAAGTGACCGTGTGTAACAAGCTGTCTTGCTT
Organism: Acutalibacteraceae bacterium; assembly: GCA_045641485.1. Taxonomy (GTDB): domain Bacteria; phylum Bacillota; class Clostridia; order Oscillospirales; family Acutalibacteraceae; genus DTU089. The sequence continues at coordinate 10,108 of JAZUHA010000105.1, read as the reverse complement.
CGGCACGGGAATTAGCCCAACCGAGAAGATAAACTACATTGTCCAAACGGCTTTCGCAGATACGGAGAAGGTTTTCACCTGTCTGACCCTGTTTCTTTTCAGCCATAAGGAAATATTTGTGGAACTGTCCTTCAAGAATTCCGTAGTAGCGTCTTGCTTTCTGCTTTTCACGAAGCTGCATTCCGTACTCGGAAACTTTCTTGCGGCTCTGACCATGCTGGCCGGGAGCATAGGAACGACGCTCCAAAGCACATTTACTGGTATAGCATCTGCCACCCTTTAAAAAGAGCTTCTGACCCTCACGGCGACAGAGTTTGCATACCGCACCGGTATATCTTGCCATAATTTGTTTCCTCCTATTATGTTATACGCGTCTTCTTTTAGGCGGACGGCAGCCGTTGTGAGGAATCGGTGTTACATCCTTAATGAGTGTAACATCAAGTCCGGCAACCTGCAATGCTCTGATTGCTGCTTCTCTTCCTGCACCGGGGCCCTTAACATAAACTTCTACTGTTTTCATACCGTGCTCAATAGCAGCCTTTGCAGCTGTTTCGGCAGCAGTCTGTGCAGCAAACGGAGTGGACTTACGTGAACCTCTGAAGCCCATTTCACCCGCACTTGCCCAGGAAACTGCATTGCCCTGAGTATCGGTTATAGTAACTATTGTATTATTGAAGGTGGATTGGATATGTGCCGCACCGCGTTCAATATTTTTGCGTTCACGACGCTTACGAGTGCCGGCGGATTTTTTGCCGGTAACTTTTGTAGCCATTCTAATACCTCCTTCGGCTTATTTTTTCTTATTAGCTATCGTCTTCTTAGGACCCTTACGTGTACGAGCGTTTGTTTTTGAACGCTGACCTCTTACGGGAAGTCCTTTACGATGGCGTACGCCACGATAGCAACCGATTTCAATAAGTCTCTTGATATCGAATGCTGTTTCACGACGAAGGTCACCTTCAACCTTTACATTGTGATCGATATACTCACGCAATTTTGCTACATCGTCTTCGGAAAGATCCTTAACTCTTGTGTCGGGATTGACACCTGTAGCTGCAATAATGTCGCTTGCCGTTTTACGGCCGATACCGAAAATGTAGGTAAGGCCTACTTCGACTCTTTTATCTCTTGGTAAATCAACACCTGAAATACGCGCCATTTGTCAGTTGCACCTCCAAAATTAGGTTTGCTCAGGGATTAGCCCTGACGCTGTTTGTGCTTGGGATTTTCACAGATAACCATTACTTTTCCCTTGCGTTTAATAATCTTGCATTTTTCGCAAATTTTCTTGACAGAAGTTCTGACTTTCATTAGAATACCTCCTAAAATTTAACTTTTTGCCTGAAATTTACTTATTTTGATCGCCATGTAATTCTGCCACGGGTAAGGTCATACGGCGACATTTCAACAGTAACCTTATCCCCCGGAAGTATACGAATGTAATTCATTCTGAGTTTTCCGGAAATGTGGCTTAAAATTTTATGACCGTTTTGAAGTTCTACCTGGAATGTTGCATTTGGTAACGCCTCAATAACAGTTCCCTCTACTTCGATCATATCGTCTTTAGACATAACATTACCTCCAATTGATTAACAGTTGTATTTTAGTCTGCTGATAAACTTTTACAGTTTTGTCATAATAAGCGGTCCGTCACTTGTTACGGCAACGGTATGCTCAAAATGTGCTGACAATTTACCGTCTGCGGTCTTAACCGTCCAACCGTTTGACAGCGTGTTAACAGAAGCCGTACCTCCGTTAATCATAGGTTCTATGGCAATTGTCATGCCCGGTACCAAACGAACTCCCCTGCCGGGTTTTCCGTAATTCGGCACCGCCGGATCTTCATGAAGTTCACGACCTACACCGTGTCCCGTATATTCTCTTACAACTCCGTAACCCCGTTCTTCGCAATAAGTCTGAACAGCGCTACCCACATCACCGAGCCTGCCGCCGGGAACCGCTTTCCGAATGCCTAAATAAAGACTTTCTTCAGTGGTTTTTATCAGCCGCTTTGCTTCTGCGGAAATATCTCCGCAGGCAAAAGTGGCGGCAGTATCTCCGGTATAACCGTCAATAAAGGCTCCGAGGTCGATACTTACTATGTCGCCCGCCCTTAAGATGTGTGCTTTATCGGGAATACCGTGAATAACTTCATCGTTTATGGAAATGCATGCAGAAGCAGGAAAACCGTTATAATTCAGAAAAGTCGGTTTTGCACCTTTACTTTCTATAAACTTCCTTACAACACGGTCGATTTCCCAGGTCGAAACACCGGGCTCAACCGCTTCTCCTGCTTTCTTCAGTGCTTCGGCGGATATCCTGCACGCTAAAAGCATTTGCTTGATTTCACGCTCGTTTTTCAGCACTATCATGCTTAATCCTCCAATACCCTGAGGATTTCTGCGGTTATATCGGTAATCGGAGCAGTTCCGTTTACTGTACGAAGTTTTCCGCAGTTTTTATAGAAATCCTTTAAAGGCTCTGTCTGCTCGTGGTAAACATTGAGTCTGTCAAGAACGGTTTCGGGAGCATCATCCTTACGGATTGAAAGTTCTCCGCCGCAACTGTCGCAAACGCCGTCTTTCTTCGGGGGCTTGTTTTCAATATGATACGAAGCACCGCACGCTTTACAAACCCGTCTGCCCGACATTCTGTTTACTACAACATCATCGGGAACATCAATATCAACAACCTTGTCAATAATGATACCCATATTATCAAGTGCTTCAGCCTGGGGAATTGTTCTGGGGAAACCGTCAAGGATAAATCCGCCGTCGCAATCGCCCTTATTAAGCCTTTCCTTGATGATGCCGATAACAACATCATCCGGAACAAGCTTACCGGCTTCAATGAATGATTTTGCTTTAAGTCCCATTTCGGTTCCGTTTGCAAGTGCTTCACGAATGATATTACCTGTGGAAACCGTTGGGATATTTAATTTGTTTGCAACTATTTCTGCCTGAGTGCCTTTGCCGGCACCGGGAGCACCGAGAAAAATTATCTTCATTACTCTGTTTCCTCTCTTAATCAAGGAAGCCTTTATAATGACGAAGCATCATCTGGCTTTCCAGCTGCTGTACCGTCTCAAGAGCAACACCAACCATAATTATGATTGAAGTACCGCCGAGAGAAATGTTCATTCCGCCGTCTTTTGCAAGAACCAAACCGGTAATCTGTGAGAATACCGTGGGGAACAAAGCAACTACGGAGAGAAGCAATGCACCGAGGAGAATGATTCTTGAAATAATCTTGCCGATGTAATCGGAAGTGGGTTTACCGGGACGGATACCGGGAATAGCACCGCTGTTTTTACGGATGTTGTTAGCCATCTCAACAGGATTATACTGAATTGCCGCATAGAAATAAGCAAAGAATATAATCATAAGGAAATATATAACGCCGTAGAAAACGCTTGTTGTGCTGAATAAGTTAAAGAATTTATCCCAACCGCTGCCGTCTTTGATTTTGTTCTGGAAGAACAACTGAATCGTGGGCGGAAGAGAAAGTATTGAACTTGCGAAAATGATGGGCATAACGCCGCTCATATTAACCTTAATCGGAATATGTGTGCTCTGACCGCCGTACATCTTACGACCTACAACTCTCTTGGAATACTGAACGGGGATTCTGCGTTCCGCATTATCCATCCATACAATATATGCAATCATAAGAATGTAGAATACAAGTACGAGGGGAGCGAGTACAAGGTAAGCACCGCCTTTTGAAATGTAACCGTACTTTGTACTGAACAAAGAAGTCATTTCCGTGGGAATTCTGGAAACAATACCTGCGAAAAGGATTATTGAAATACCGTTGCCGATACCCTTGTCGTTGATCTGTTCACCGAGCCACATTACGAATGCCGTACCTGCAGTAAGAATTGCAACAATTACAACGCCCTGGAATATCTTCGGGAATTTATCCGCACCGGTGTAGAAAACATATTTCTTTGCATTAAGGTAAATGAAATATGCCACACTCTGAAGTACACCGAGGATAACTGTGCAATAACGTGTGATAGAAGCAATTTTCTTTCTTCCCTCTTCGCCTTCTTTAGAGAGTCTCTCAAGATAGGGAATAGCAACAGTAAGAAGCTGAATGATAATCGAACTGTTGATGTAGGGAGTAATCGAAAGAGCAAAAATTGTACCGTAGTTGAAAGCGTCACCTGTCATCATACTTAAGTAGTTTAAGAACGTTGTGCCGCCCTCGGTGCTTATAAGACCGGAAGCCGGAATATCTACAAACGGAACCGGAATGTTTGCGCCGATTCTGAAAATCAATACAATAAATGCGGTAAATAAAAGTTTGCTTCTTAATTCGGGGATTTTCCATGCATTGGCAAGAGTCTTAAACATGTTAAATCACCTCTGCCTTTCCTCCGGCAGCCTCAATTTTAGCCTTGGCTGCATCAGAATAAGCATTTACCTTGACGGTGAATTTCTTAGTGATGTCGCCGTTAGCAAGTACCTTAACACCGTCAAGTGTTTTATTTACAAGGCCTGCGGCCTTGAGAGCATCGATGTCAATAACGGCACCGTCCTCGAATTTATCGTTAAGAGCAGCTAAATTAACTACAGCACACTCTTTACCGAAAATGTTAACAAAACCTCTTTTGGGAAGGCGTCTCTGCAAAGGCATCTGACCACCTTCAAAACCCGGGCGCATACCGCGACCTGCTCGTGCCTTCTGGCCCTTGTGACCCTTACCGGCTGTTTTACCCTGACCGGAAGCAGGACCTCTGCCTATTCTTTTAACGGCTTTTTTGGAACCTGCTGCGGGTGAAAGCTCGTGAAGTTTCATATTGTGCACCTCCTTGCTTATTCTTCAGTAACCTCAACAAGATGAGAAATCTTGTTGATTTTGCCTTTTGTTGCGGCGTTGTCCGGCTGAGCGGAAACATCGCCGATTTTATGAAGACCTAATGCATAGGCGGTAGCAATCTGTCCTTTTTTGCAACCGATAAGGCTCTTTACGAGCTTAACATTGATATTTGCCATCTTGACCGCCCTCCTTAATCTTTAAAATGCTTAACGGATTTACCGCGGATATTAGCAACTTCTTCAACATTGCGAAGCTGTTTAAGACCGTCCATTGTGGCTCTTACAACATTGCAGGGATTGTTTGAACGAAGTGCTTTTGCACGGATATCCTTAATACCTACTGTTTCAACAACCGCACGAACGGGACCGCCGGCGATAACTCCGGTACCGGGTGCTGCAGGCTTAAGAAGAACCACGCCTGCGCCGAATTTGCCGAGAACCTCGTGAGGAATGGTTGTACCCTTAAGAGCAACCTTTACAAGATTCTTCTTTGCATCTTCAAGTCCTTTACGGATAGCATCCGGAACTTCGTTTGATTTACCGAGTCCGAAACCTACTGTGCCGTTGCCGTCACCTACTACTACGAGAGCAGAGAATTTCATAATTCTGCCGCCTTTTACGGTTTTTGAAACACGGTTTATGGCAACTACTCTCTCCTGAAACTCAGATTCTTTCTGAGCTGCATCAAATTTAGCCAAAGTAATTCCTCCCTTTCTTAGAAGTTGAGGCCGCCCTCACGGGCGCCTTCGGCCAAGCTCGCTACACGGCCGTGATAGATGTAACCGCCGCGATCGAAAACAACATCTTTAATGTTCTTTTCTGCTGCGCGTTCTGCTAATAATTTACCTACTGTAAAGGCTGCGTCCTTATTTCCGCCGTAATCCTTGAAATCTTTCTCAACAGTTGAAGCGCTGACAAGTGTAACACCGTTAACATCATCTATCAACTGAGCATAAATATGCTGAAGAGAACGGAATACATTGAGTCTGGGGCATTCGGCTGTACCGGTAACGCCGCCGCGAACTCTTTTATGACGCTGAACCCTTGCTTTGTTAGTGTTCGGTCTTTGTACCATTATTTCTTCACCTCTTTATCGAATTCAGGGATTATTTACCCTTACCGGCTTTACCTTCCTTACGACGGATAACTTCATCAACATACTTGATGCCTTTACCCTTATAAGGCTCCGGAGGTCTCTTGCCCCTGACTTCGGCAGCAAACTGACCAACCTTTTGCTTGTCGGGACCGGAAATAACAATTTTGTTGGGAGCAGGAACCTCGATAGTGATACCGTCTGTTTCTGCCATAATAACCTGATGTGAAAAACCGATGTTCATAACAAGGTTTTTACCTTCTTTAGCTACACGGTAACCTACACCGTTAACCTCAAGCTCCTTCTTGAAGCCTTTGTCAACACCTTCTACCATATTGGCAATCAAGGTACGTGTAAGACCGTGGAGTGAACGGTTTTCTTTTTCATCATTGGGGCGTGATACCGTAATCACACCGTTGTCAAGAGCGACTGTAATATTGCTGCTGACTGTTCTGGTAAGAGTGCCTTTGGGGCCCTTTACGGTAACAGTGCTGCCGTCAATCTTGACATCAACGCCTGCCGGAACGGCAATCGGCATTCTGCCTATACGTGACATTTACTGTTCCTCCTTACCATACGTATGCAAGAACTTCGCCGCCGACATTGGCTTTGCGTGCGTCCTTGTCTGTCATAATGCCCTTTGATGTAGAAAGGATTACTATGCCGAGACCGTTTTGTACCTTAGGCATATTCTCACAATCTGAATAAATGCGGAGTCCGGGCTTGGAAACTCTGCGGAGTCCTGTAATAACCTGAGACTTATTGGCGCCGTATTTGAGAGCAATCTCAATAACACCCTGTTTACCGTCTTCGATTACTTTAAAACTTTTTACATAACCCTCATCAACAAGAATCTGAGCAATTGCTTTCTTGATGTTAGATGCGGGAATCTGCACTGTATCGTGCTTTGCTGAGCTGGCGTTACGGATTCTTGTAAGCATATCAGCAATTGAATCAGTAATCTGCATACCGTGTTTCCTCCTTTTAGCAATTACTCTTTACCAACTTGCCTTCTTAACACCGGGAATCTGACCTGCGTGAGCAAGTTCCCTGAAGCAGATACGGCAAACGCCGTATTTACGAAGATAGGCATGCGGTCTGCCACAGATTTTGCATCTGTTGTACTGTCTTGTTGAGTATTTAGCAGGTCTAGCCTGCTTAACTTTCATTGATGTTTTAGCCACGCTGAGACCTCCTTATTTTGCAAACGGAGCACCGAGAAGCGAAAGCAATTCACGGCCCTCTTCGTCTGTGTTGGCGGTTGTGATAAAGTTTATATCCATACCACGAACCTTGTCGATTTTGTCATATTCGATTTCAGGGAAAATAAGCTGTTCCTTAACACCCATTGAATAGTTGCCTCTGCCGTCAAAAGAATCGGGGTTAATACCGCGGAAGTCTCTTACACGGGGAAGAGCAAGATTGAAAAATCTGTCAAGGAATTCGTACATACGGTCACCGCGAAGAGTAACCTTTGCACCTATTGCCATGCCCTCACGAAGTTTGAAGTTGGCAACTGATTTTCTTGCCTTACAAACAACGGGTGCCTGACCTGTAATCTGCTTAAGATCGCTGATGATTGCTTCAAGAGCTTTTGAATTATCTCTGATTTCGCCTGATGTTACGTTAACAACGATTTTATCAAGCTTCGGGATTTGCATAACACTCTTGTAGCCGAACTTTTTCATAAGCTGGGGAGCAACCTCAGCTTTGTAAACTTCTTTAAGTCTTGCTGCCATTAGTTATGTCCCTCCCTTAAAACTGAGCTTTGCATTTTTTGCAAGCTCTTACTTTATTTCCCTTTGCGTCAATTTCGTGACCTACTCTTGCAGGATTGCCGCATTTGGGGCAGACAAGCTGAACTTTGTCGGCATAAAGAGCACTTTCTGCTTTAAGAATGCCGCCGGGCTCACCCATCTGTTTGGGTTTAACATGTTTGGAAACGATGTTGATGCCTTCAACAATAACCTTACCTTCTGAGGGAGATACCTGAAGTACCTTGCCTTTTTTACCGCGGTCCTTGCCCTGAATGACAATAACTTCGTCTCCGGTTTTGACATGAACTTTGTTACTCATTGTCGGAACCTCCCATTAAAGTACTTCGGGAGCAAGAGAAAGGATTTTAAGGTAATCTTTCTCACGAAGCTCTCTGGCTACGGGCCCGAAAATACGGGTACCCTTCGGGTTTTTATCCTCTTTGATGATAACTGCTGCGTTTTCATCAAATCTGATGTATGTGCCGTCGTCACGACGAACACCGCTGGCTGAACGAACTACGACAGCCTTAACAACTTCACCTTTTTTAACAACGCCGCCGGGTGATGCTTTTTTAACGCTGGCTACTATAACATCACCGATGTTGGCATACCTCTTACCGGAACCGCCCAAAACACGAATGCACATAATTTCTTTTGCGCCCGTGTTATCGGCTACCTTGAGGTAACTCTGCTGCTGAATCACAGTGTTTGCCTCCTTCTGTCTGCTAAATTATTTAGCCTTTTCAATTATTTCTACTACACGCCATCTTTTATCCTTAGACATGGGGCGTGTTTCCATAATCATAACACGGTCGCCAATACCGCACTCGTTTTTCTCGTCATGAGCTTTAAACTTGATTGTGCGATTGACAATCTTTTTATAAAGCGGATGCTGTACCCTGTCTTTAACGGAAACGACTACCGTCTTGTCCATTTTATCGCTTGTAACGATACCGACACGGGTTTTTCTTAAATTTCTTTCACTCATTTAATTGCCCTCCGTACTTAAGAATTTTTGCCGTGAAGCTGAATATCGCGGATAACCGTCATAACACGGGCGATATCCTTTTTAACGGCGCTTATTCTCATCGGGTTATCAAGCTGATTGATGGCTTGCTGGAAACGCAGGTTAAAGAGTTCTTTCTTCAGTTCAAGGAGTTTAGCATCCAACTCTGCCTGAGAGAGCTTTCTTAATTCACTTGCTTTCATTGCTTGTCACCATCCTGTTCTGCCTTGCAAACGAATTTGCACTTAATCGGAAGTTTGTTTGCTGCAAGACGCAAAGCCTCACGAGCAATTTCTTCACTTACGCCGGCAATTTCAAACATAATTCTGCCGGGCTTAACAACTGCTACCCAATACTCGGGCGAACCTTTACCGGAACCCATTCGGGTTTCAGCCGGTTTTTCTGTAATCGGCTTATCCGGGAAGATTTTTATCCAAACCTGACCGCCACGCTTTGTGTATCTTGTCATAGCAATACGGGCAGCTTCAATCTGGTTTGAAGTGATCCATGCGGGTTCGAGAGCCTGAAGACCGAAATCACCGTAGCTAACTTCTGTACCTCTGTGAGCGGCACCTTTAAGTCTGCCTCTCTGAACACGACGGTATTTAACTCTTTTAGGTAATAACATTACTTGGCTCCTCCTTCCCTTTTAACTCTGCGGGACTCATGAAGAACTTCGCCTTTGTAAATCCAGATTTTAACGCCGATACGACCGTAAGTTGTTTTTGCCTCTGCAAAACCGTAGTCGATATCCGCACGGATTGTCTGAAGCGGAATTGTACCCTCATGATACTGCTCGGTACGGGCAATTTCGGCACCGCCGACTCTTCCTGAAACCTGAGCTTTAATTCCCTTTGCACCTGACTTCATTGTTCTGCCGATAGACTGTTTAAGTGCACGGCGGAAAGATACACGCTTTTCAAGCTGAGCGGCAATGCCCTCTGCAACAAGCTGTGCATTAAGGTCAGGCTGTTTGATTTCGGTAATGTTGATGTAAACATCCTTGTCACCGTCAATCATCTTTTTAACTTTTTCTTTAAGTTTATCAATCTCTGCGCCGCCGCGGCCGATTACGATACCGGGTTTTGCGCAGTGAATGTTAATGCGTACTCTCTTGGGGTCTCTTTCAATCTCAACCTTAGGAACACCTGCCGGATTGAGGAGTTCAAGAAGGAATTCACGAATCTTATTGTCTTCAATAAGAGTATCGCCGAACTCACCCTTCTTAGCATACCAGCGAGATTCCCAATCTTTGATTACGCCTATTCTTAAACCTGTAGGATTAATTTTCTGGCCCATTATATTTCCTCCTCTCGCTTATTCTGCTTCCTTGAGTACAAGGTTGATGTGAGATGTTTTCTTTTCTATACGGTTTGCACTGCCTTTTGCTCTGGGTCTGATTCTCTTAAGAGTGGGAAGTCGGATCGTA